>UQVN01000260.1 GCA_900544525.1 uncultured Eubacteriales bacterium | reverse complement strand
TGTTGTATTTTTTGAAACCTTTTTAAAATTATAATAGATAAGATGGCTGATAATAGAGCAGTCACAGGCATATTGAGCCAAAGACCATTTAATCCCATCGGCCATAAGAGAATTACCACTAAAATTGGGAATAATAAGGCAGTGGATATAGAAATGATAGAGGCAAAAATCGGTTGTTCAATAGCGGCCATAAAGCTTTGTGTTGCAAAAGAAAACCATCTTGTTATATATGTGGCACTAAATAGGAGAAGAGCCATTACTGCCATATTTATAAAAGTACCATCTGCATTGCTTGTAAATAAATGTACAAGTTGTTCTGGAAATGCGATAATTACAATGGCGGATGTAATAGATAAAACAAAACTAGCAATAAAGCAACGTTTTACAATAGCTTTTACTCTAGAATAATCACGAGTTCCCCAATTATAGCCGATAGCAGGCTGTAAAGAGTCGCACATTCCATAAAGAAGTGGCTGAACAAAACCGTCTGCAAACATGAGAATACCATAGACCGAAACTGCTATTTCTCCACCCATGCGTAAAAGGAGTATATTCATAAAAATAGAAGTGATACGAGCGGCAATATTATTTAAAAAGTTTGGACTACCACAAAGAATGATTTGTTTTATCATTGCTAGATGAAAATGTGGTTTGCAAAAACGAAGTTGTAGTTTTCCTCTAAAAAATGGATAAAAAGCGATTAAACTACAAATAAACATACCAGAGCAAGTAGCAAGAGCAGCAGCCCAAATTCCCCAATCAAAAATATAGAGGAAAATAAATTCAAGGACAGCAGTTAAGATAGACATAAAAATGTTTAAAAACATACTTCCTCGGATTTTTCCGCAAATACGCAAATAGTTATCGACCGCAAATATAATTGTTGTAACGGGAGCACAAAGTGCATAGACGCGTAGATAGGCAATCGCTAGTTGAGCAAGTTCTGCTTCTGCTCCCATAAAGTGAATAAGAGGAGGGGCTAAAAGGAACATAAGTCCTCCAAATAAGAGGGAAGTTCCAACAATCAATAAGCAAGAACAAGTAAAAAGATTATTGGCTTCTTTTTCTTTTTTTTCTCCTAATCGAATAGAAATAGGAACAGAGGCTCCAACGCCAATGAGATCCGCTAAAGAAAAATTAATAATAACGAGTGGCATAGCTAGATTCAAGGCAGCAAAAGCAGTATCCCCTAAAATACGACCAACGAGTATTCCATCAATCAGCTGATAAAGTGCCGATGCTAACATTCCAATAGAACCAGGAATGGCAGCAAAAAGAAACAGCTTTGTAGGTGGTGTCTTTGAAAATAATGTCTTATAATCCATAAGTGTTATCCTTTCTAATCTAAGTTAATATAGTAAGTAGTTAAGACTGTCTATGAAAGAAACAACAAGAAAGTCTATAAGATAGCGAAATATTTTATGGAAAATTTGATGTAATTGATTTTTTCCAAAAAGAAGTATAAACTATAGAGTAACTCAATAGTCAAGAGGTGAGATATGAAACGAAAAAAAGAAAAACTTTATTCTACAGGAGAGTTTGCAAAATATTTTGGAATTAAAAAGGATACATTACTGTATTATGATAAAATTGGATTATTTTCTCCTATGGGAATAAAAAGCAATGGGTATCGTTATTATACAACATCACAAATCGATCTATTTGGAACGTTACTTTCTTTACGAGAAATGAATGTTCCAATTAAAGAAATTCAAGCATATTTTCAAAATCCATCGCCAGAGAAATTAAGCGAAATGGCGACAATACAGATTAAAAAGATAGAAACGGAAATCAAAAAATTACAAGAAGTAAAAACATTGTTTACCAATATAGTGGATATGATGCAAGAAGTTCAAGGTACAATTTTAGGGAAAGTAGAAATAAAAGAATTACCAGCGGAATGGTTTATTTATAGTAAACAGAACGAATCCGATTTTCAGACATCCATTCAGGAATGGCAAGATATTTGTGGAGAGTTTGTACAAGAAATTAATATAAAGGGAACTGCTATGATTGGTTCGATACTCACTGTGGAAGATATGAGACAAGGACAATTTAGACGAATTGACCGATTGTTTGTAAAGAGTGAAAATCAAGTAGGGGAAGTAAGAGAAGGTGGCACGTATGCTATTTTTTATTATAAAGGAACTCATGATAGTATCCCAGAAATCTATCCTTACATTCTTAGTGAAATTAAGAGAAAAGGTTTTGAAATTGTAGGGGACGCTTATGAAGAATATTTGATTACTGAGTTAGCCACAAATAAGGCAGAGGATTATGTTACAAAAGTTGTAATAAAGGTATCTAGCGTATAAGCGAAGCGATAAGAAAAGGATCAGTAATAGAAAGTTATGAAATAAGGAGGAGAACTTATGAAATTATTAATAAAACAAAGAGTTTTTTCATGGACGGATTCTTATGATGTATATGATGAAAATGAAAATAAAAAATATTTTATAAAGGCCGAATGGCTTGCACTTGGACATCGGCTACATATTTATGATAGTAATCAAAACGAAATTGGGTTGATCAAAGAAAGGTTACTTACGTTCCTTCCAACATTTGATATCGAAATCAACGGAAAGGTGATAGGGAGTATCCAAAAGAAATTTTCTTTTTTCAAGCCAAAATATGAGGTGGATTTTAATGGATGGAGGGTAGAAGGAGATTTTCTTGCATGGGATTATGATGTTTATATGGAATGTTGTCCTGTTATCCATATCTCAAAGGAAATATGGCATTGGGGAGATACATATGTAATCGATATCGCAGATCCAAGAGATGAGCTTATGGGGCTTATTTTAGTCATTGCTATTGATGCAGCAAACTGTACGGAAGGGTAATTTTTATGATGACTTTTGTACGCTTCGACGAGATATGATTGCAGAAAATCTTTTGGATAGAGACGGAAATGAATATTGGAGAGTGAAGAAGAATAATTTATAGGAAATAGCTACAAAAGCTAATTTAAAAGAGTGGATACGATAAAGAGATACTATGCATAGGGACTTCTTTTCTGTTATTTTTTAGAGTTAATATTTAAATTTTAACAGATTAGAAGTCCTTTTTCATATAGTTATATGCTATATAGATTAGAATGAAATTACAATTGGAGTAGCAGTTGCTGAATAAATAGTTGCTATAGCATTTTTAAGATAAAATACTTCTGTTTTACCATTGTCAACAGAGTACATTGGATCAAGAGTGTTTTGATCCCAGATTGCTTGACGAGCATCACGTCGATGATCATATACTACTTCCGCTTTAAGGCGTATCCAAGAGTTATTATACATAGCACTAATCTCTATTTTAGGATTTTTAAGCATTTGATGAAAGACCTTTTTTTCATTAGTTGTTACGATATATAAGTGTTCCTCAAAAATAGATACTGATCCAAATGGACGGACATGTGGTTGTTCTTCTTCTGTGGTTGCGATATAGAAAATACCACAATTTCTAAGATATTCATAGATTTGTTCCATATTCATTTATTGCTCCTTTGATAAAGTTATGTTACAATCGATTGCAGTATTATTATAATGAATAAGAAAGGAAGATACTAGTACGATATTTTTTGATACTGGTATCATAAAAGATACTATATGGCAAAGGTAGAATACACAGAAGCAATGCAATCATGTCCTTATATGATGTCACAACGTGTGTTATCAGGCAAATGGTCTATGTATTTAATGCACTTATTATCAGATGGACCAATACGTTTTAATGAATTAAAGCGTAGGATGCCAGAGAATATGACACATACGACATTATCACGTCAATTAAAGTTTTTAGAAGAAGGTGGTTTGGTTATAAGACAAGAATATTCACAAGTTCCACCAAAAGTAGAGTATTCACTCAGCGAGATTGGAAAAAGATTTCAACCAGTTTTAGATGCACTTTCAGATTGGGGAATGGAATATATCGAATTTTATAATAAAATAATATTAGAAGAAAATCCTCATAAGTAGTTGGATATTTATGTAATTTTAGATGATATACTATTATTTATGATAAGTTTCACATATCTACTCTATGGGAGCATTTTACTATACATATTGTAAAAAACAGTCAGAGGCTCAATTGTGAAGGAATCTATAGCAGAATGGGCAGTGGAGATTGGAAATTATAGTATAGGGAACAAAAGAGCAGTAAAAGAAACTTCCAAAAAGTTTGGGATATCAAATCTTATCGTATATATGGTAGTAATCAAATAGAATAGTCCTTTTAGACAGTATATGAAGTTTATATAGGTTATCAAAGAAAATGGAGATAGTAATAGAGCGTTACTAGGATTCAGATTTGTTTGATGACCTTTTTTGTTCATTATAAGAATAAGGATCTTGGAATAACATTGATAGTTATGTGTGATGTATAGTTATAAAATGATATTTAAACGGAATAATATAGGAGTTAAAATGCGCAATTTGATTTATATTACTCCTATTATAAAGTATAATATAAAAAA
>UQVN01000259.1 GCA_900544525.1 uncultured Eubacteriales bacterium | reverse complement strand
TAATTCTAGTATTTTAAATTCTGTATAAGTAAGAACAATCACTTCTCCATTTTTTCGGATCGATTGATTATCTAAATCTAAAATTAAGTCTTTAAATCGAATTTCAGAAGAATTCTTCTCCTCTATTTGATCTTCTTCTACTTTTTTTCTACTGCTCCCTTGCATACGGCGGAAAAGAGCTCTGACTCGAAGTAATAATTCCAAATTGGAAAACGGTTTCACGATGTAATCATCGGCTCCAATGGAAAATCCCATCACTTTATCAGATTCTCCTGAATAGGCAGTTAAAAAGATAATAGGGGCATCGTATTTCTTTCTAAGTTCCGCTCCTGCTACAAATCCTGTCATAACTGGCATATTCACATCTAAAATGTACAAATCAATCGTATCATCTGCCTGATCTAAAACTTCTTGTCCATTTTGAGCCGTTATGACCTCATATCCTTCTCCTGTTAATAATAACCTTAAAATCTCCAAAATCTCTTTTTCATCATCTGCTATTAAAATCTTATTTTTACCCATATCCATTTCCCTTATCCTCTTCTATCCTTTTATTGTTTTTATATATATTTGACATGGATTCCATTCGTCCCATAAAGTCGGTAGACATTCTAACTCCCGAAATCCCATTTTCTCATAAAAGGCATTTGTCTGATCATATTCTTTATAATGTCCTTTTTGTACGGTCTTCACTTGAAGAAATTCATATCCTTTTTGTTTTGCATAAGCAGACAATGCCCCAAACAATTGCGTTCCGATTCCTTTTCGATGCTCATCTTTTAATACCCCCATTACATAAAGTTCAGCCGTATAAGGGCTTGTTTCTTTTAAGGCGATAAATCCTTTTTCTTTTTCTCCCTCTTTATACATCCAAAATGGCATTTTCCTACTGCACATTACATATTCTTTTGTGCTTTCAGGCAATCCAAACCAATCTGGCAACTGAGCCAATATATTTTTTGCCACTCTTTCTTTTTCTTTTTCCTCTTCAGCAAAATATACCATTTTTATATCTCCACCTTTTATATGAACTCTAATTTAAGCTAAAATGGCTTTATGATTTGCTTTACATTCAGAAGATCAGTCAACATAATATACCCAATCCTCTTTTCTTGCTAAAGGCTTTGGATATTCCCCGTCCACATAACCAAGAATACAATGACCAATTCCTTCATAATCTCCTTCTATTCCTAGTGATTTTAGAATTTCTAATCCTTCTGGTCGTTCAAACTCTTCTTTTGCTCTATGAATCCAACAGCTTCCAACTCCAAGAGAATGGGCAGCAAGCATTAAATTTCCCATAACGAGGCTTCCATCATAAACATAGTTTCCACTGCTTTTATTTGCTAAAACAATGAGAACAACAGGAGCACCATAAAATGGATCATTTTTCGTTCCTGAAATTTCAGCATTTAATTTTGACAGCTGATCTCGAATCTCTTTATTTGTTACCGCTATGATAATAGGAGATTGTCGATTCATACCAGTTGGTGCATAGGTTCCCGCAGTTACGATCTGTTCAATGACTTCTTTTGGAACCATATCTGGTTTAAATTTTCGGATACTCCTTCTAGTTTGTATTAAAGTTAATAAATCGTTATGTTCACTCATAATTCATAACCTCCATTTCATTTTTTCAGTATTTATTGTATCACTAGGCTAATAGAAGAACAAGTGCCTGACTTTATAATACGAACCTCTCTTTTATATTCGGATAAAATTCTATATTTATAAAAAACCATCTGTATTTCAAAACGAAAACAGATGGTTTTTCCTATCTTTTCTCTCTCATAAGTTTCCTTCCATCAACTACAAGTTAATAGAATGTTAGTCAGAATGAATTTTAGACAAGCTCATCCCAATCAAAATCAATTTCCAATCAATTATCTGATTAAAGTTTGGATAAAAGAACAACCGTCTCCACATGTGCCGTATGTGGAAACTGATCCACTACCTGCACCTTCTTTAACTCATATCCATTCTCACATAAGATCTTTAAATCTCTTGCTAATGTAGCAGGATCACAACTTACATAGACAATTCTCTTTGGTGCCATTGTAATCATTGTATTTAATAAAGTTTCATCACACCCTTTTCTCGGTGGATCCACAACGATGACATCCGCATAAACTTTATTTTTCTCATATTGCTCTGGCAACACATCTTCTGCTTTTCCAACAAAAAATTCTACATTTTCCATACCATTTAATTTTGCATTTTTTCTTGCATCTTCAATGGCTTCTGGAATGATTTCCACTCCATACACTTTTTTTGCCTTCTGTGCTAAGAAAAGAGAGATGGTTCCAATGCCACAATACAGATCCCAAACCGTTTCTTCTCCTTTTAAATCCGCATATTCTAACGCTTTTCCATAGAGCACTTTTGTCTGAACTGGATTGACTTGATAAAAAGACAATGGAGAGATTTGATATTTTACATCTCCAATATAATCAGTAATCGTGTCTTTTCCCCAGAGAGTAATGACTTCTTTTCCTAAAATCTTATTGGTTTTCTCGGTATTAACATTAATGCTAATACTTGTCATTCCTTCAATCTCAATTAATTTCTCAATGAGCTTGTCCGCATTTTTTAATTTTTTTCCATTTAAAATAAGACAGACCATAATCTCTCCTGTTACAAATCCAACTCTTGTAAGCACATGGCGCACAAGCCCTGTATGACTTTCTTCTTGATAAGGAGGAATCTGATTTTCTTCTAAAAACTGTTTTACAATTTCTAAAATCTTTTCATTCACTTGTGCTTGAATATAACAATGGGTATTGTCAATAATGGCATGGGTTCTTCCTGCATAGAATCCTGTAATAACGGCACCATCTTTTCCTAATCCAACTGGAAACTGCGCTTTATTTCGGTAATACCAAGGCTCTTCCATTCCAAGAATTGGAGCCATCTTTTCTTCTATCTTTTCTAAATGTCCAATTCGTTCTAAGCAATTTTTCACTTTCTTTTGTTTATAATCCAACTGTTTTTCATAAGATAAATGCTGAATACTACAACCACCACACTGACGAGCCACTGGACATTTTGGAGCTACGCGATCGCCTGAAGGAGTTACAACTTTCTCAACTCTTGCATATCCATAGTTTTTCTTTACTTTTATCAATTTTGCCTCAATTACATCTCCAATGGTAGCATCTTTTATAAAAAGTGGAAATCCATCTACTTTTCCAATTCCCTCTCCCTCACTTCCAATATCTTCGATGGTAACTGTCACAATATCATTCTTCTTTAATTCCATTCTAAATCTGCTACTCAAAATATGGTCAAATATATCCATATTGAGATTTTTCCTTCTTCATCGAACCTCGCCTTGCCTAAGCTACTACGATTTTATATAGTTCTCCAAAGGCTTAAATTCCGAAGTTAGCCCTCCGTACATATATAAATGCTTTTGATTTTAAGCTATCTTATATTCTTTGGCATTTTTAAGATTCATACTTGCATTGAAATCTCTATCAATAATCCGTCCACAACTACATTTGTATATTCTATCGTTAAGTTTTAAATCTTTTTTAATAGAACCACATTGACTACAAGTTTTTGATGATGGATAAAATCTATCTACCACTCTAAGCTCTATATTCTTTTCTTTGCATTTCGATGTTAATTTCTTTCTAAATTCAAAAAATTTCTGTTGTGCAACTGCTTTTGATAAATACCTATTCTTCATCATTCCTTTGACATTTAAATCTTCAATTGTTATATAGCTTGGTTTTTGCTTTATAATTGAAAATATTGTTTTATTGATATAATCACTTCTTATATGAGTTAGTCTTTGATGAAGTTTTTGTACTTTGATGACTTGCTTTTGGATATTCCTTTGAGTAGCTTTCCCTCCTTCTTTTTTATTTCTTATTTTCAAATTTTCATATTTCCTTGAAAGTTTTCTCTGTTCTCTTTTTAACTTCTTTTCTACCTTTTTAACTGTTGAAGTTTTATTTATATTTTTAAACTGATATCCATTACTACAGATAGCAAATTCTTTTATTCCTAAATCGATCCCTATACCTTCATTATTTGCTCGAGACACTTCTTTATCTTTCTCTTCAACTAAAATAGATACATAATATCTATCCGCTTTTTGGCTTACTGTACCACTTCTCATTACGGAATTCGTAGGGATATAACCATACTCTTTCCGTCTCACCCATCCTAGTGTTGGAATCTTTACTCTATGTCTTTGTATAGCCCAATCCGTTTTGTTGTTCTTTGGAAAATATGCTTTGACATCTTGATTCTTCTTTTTCTTGAAATTAGGGAATCCTTTCGTCCCTTTAAAGAAATCTCTAAATGCTTTATCTGCATTCATAATAGCCTGTTTCGTTGCTTTAGAAGAGACATCTTTTATCCATTTCATCTCTTGGTTACTTGGTATATATTCGTTATTTAACCATTTAGAAAAATCCATACCACTTACAAATTTTCCTTCTTTTTCATAGAGTTCTTTATTGTACGCAATGTAAAAGTTA
>UQVN01000258.1 GCA_900544525.1 uncultured Eubacteriales bacterium | reverse complement strand
CCTTTTATATAATCCTTTCTCTTAATAGATACAATGATTATAATGATTGATTATTTTTTAATCTTATAATGTAAACCAATCTTCATATCCTAATTTTATTAGATTGTCACGACTGATTTTTAAACTTTCAAATGGATCTCTTCCATAAGTATCATCTTGTTCAATTAAGAAATACTCACTGCCACATGCTAATGCTGTCTCCATACATTCTTTTATTGGAAGGTTTCCTTCTCCCACTTCTGCAAACTGTACATTACTTGTAAATGCCTGCATAAAAGTATCTGGATCATAACCACCTTCTGGAAGCTTCACTTCTGCAATACGATAGTCTTTTAAATGTAATAAACGAATTCTTCCATCATATTTTTTAATAAATTCAACTGGATTTTCTCCCCCTCTATGAATCCAATGAATATCCAATTCAAATCCCATATATTTTGTATTGTTTTTGATAATATCTAATAAATATTCTCCATCATATTTTACAAATTCAATATGATGATTATGATAGTATAGATCGATTCCATGTTCTTTTAGTCTACCAGCCATTTCATCTGCTCTTCTTACAAAGTCTAATGCCTTTTCTCTATTCCCCATACAAGTCATTGGCAACATTCCAATTCGAAGCATATCACAGTTTAATGTTTTACAATCTGCTACTATTTTATCAAAATCGCTCACTAGAAACTCGCCTGGCATTCCTGGCATCATTGGTTCTAAAGAAGCACTACAAGCAGCTACTTTAATTCCAAATTCATCACAAGCCCTTTTCATTCCTGCTACATTTTCAGGTGTCATTTCAACTTGAGAAATTTCTACACAGTGATATCCTAGCTCTGCACAAGCTTTCAATGTTTCATATGCACCAAGTTCTTCTATTTTTTTCTTAATTGTACTCATTTGAATACCAATTAATCCTTTTTTCATAACAGACCCTCCCGTTTTCATAAATATAAGCAATTTTTACTTTACTATTTTGATTTTATATTGTAACATAGTTTCCTGTTTTTCCTGCCATTTGAATGGCATCAATGAGCGCAATACTCATCTTTGCATCACTCACTTTCACATAAGTTCTATTCCCTGTTTCCAGTGAACGATAAAATTCATCAATTAATTTTCCATGACTTGCGCCATAATAAAATTTACTTCCAGACATTTTATTGTCTTCCATTAGTTTTTTACAACTTCCGTCTTCCATAACTTGATATAAAATATTATCATAAATTCGAAATTCTGCTCGTTCTAACTGGACGACAATTTGTACGGATTCATTTTTGTGGTTGGCATTTGTTGCAAAAAATAATCCTTTTGCCCCATTTTTATAAGAAAGCTGTGCGGTTACCGTATCTTCTACTTCAATATCATAACCAAGTATTTGACTAACAGAGGCTCTTACTCCTTGAATTTCACCACCTAAATAATAGAGCAAATCAAGAGTATGAATGGACTGATTAATCATACAGCCTCCACCAGCGGTTTCCCACTTTCCTCTCCAAGGCTTTGTTGTGTAATAAGAAACTGGTCGATACCATGGAACAAAGCCTCTTGTCCCCACTACATCACCATATTTTTTGCTTTCAATAATAGATTTCAGCATTTCGACAGTTTCATTTCTTCTATTTTGTAGGCAAATTCCAATCTGGACTTCCTGTTGTTCTTCTTCTAATTTTACAAAAGCTTCTGCTTCTTTTGTATGAAGAGCAACTGGCTTTTCACAAAATACATGAATTCCCATTTCCACTAATTCTTTTGCCACAGGATAATGTAAATAGTGAGGAAGGCAGATATGGACACAATCAGGATTTTCCTTTTCTACCATCTCTTTATAATCCTTATAATAGGGAATTCCTATGGGAGCTTTTTCCTTCATAGCTTCCTCTTTATCACAAACTGCACATAAAACGATATTGGGATTTTTCTCAATCGCTGCTAAATGAACATGAGAAACATCGCCTAAGCCGATAACTGCTGCCTTTTTCATATGCTTCCTCCCATTGTTTGCCTGCTGTTAATGCGATTCTCCCTCTCATTAACGTGTTGGAAACTTACCTTCTTGTGCAATTTTCTTATTAAGTTCTGCTAAATATAAATCTTCATCCACTGGCAATTCTACTTCTTTTCCTAACCAGCTTGATAATAATGTAGCATTTGCTAAGTTTACTCCATTGATTCCATCCGCTCCTGGAGCTAATAATGGTGTTCCTTCTAAAATATGAAGCGCAAAATCTTCCATAACTGTCGTATGCTGCACACCCCATCCATCTGTATTTTCAAATGTTTCCGTTGTGTATAAACCTTCTCCTCCAGCAGAGTTTCCAGATGTAATTTTTGCTAATTCCATCATAGACATGGTGCGATTTAATTCATCTTCTGATTTTTTCAAACGATATACTGTAGCTTTTGTACTTCCCTCTACCACAATTTTTCCATTATCCAAATCAATTTCTAAACGATCCGTTCCATTTGGATCATGCGTACAAGTAATAAAGCTTCCTGTTGCTCCATTTGGATATTCTGTCACGATTGTTACATCATTTTCTACTACAATATCTCTATGACAACCGTATAAACATTTTGCATATACTTTATTTGGCACACCACAGATCCACTGCCATAAATCGAGTTGATGTGGAGCTTGGTTTACTAAGACTCCTCCACCTTCTCCGCCCCAAGTTGCACGCCAATCGCTTTGACGGTAATAACTATCTGGACGCCACCAAGAATTAATAATCCAATTAGAACGGCGAATTTCTCCTAATTCTCCAGATTCTACAATTTCTTTGATTTTTTGATATAGTTTATTTGTACGTTGATT
This sequence comes from uncultured Eubacteriales bacterium, assembly GCA_900544525.1. Taxonomy (GTDB): domain Bacteria; phylum Bacillota; class Clostridia; order Lachnospirales; family Lachnospiraceae; genus Scybalomonas. The sequence goes on along the minus strand of UQVN01000258.1, from coordinate 1,680 downwards.
AAACATAATACCAAATGCCACATCTGGATGAGCTGCTGCACATTCGTTCATCTTACGCACTTCTTTTGCATAAACACCAGCTGGTTTTTCTACCAATACATTCATTCCATGTTCTAAGCAATAGATAGCAATCTCTGTATGTAAATAATGAGGTACTGTTGTAATAACGGCATCTACAGTTCCTGAATTCACCAATTCTTTCCAATCTTTAAAAAATGGAAGTTCTGGATACTTTTCTTTGCACATTGCTTCTTTTTCTGGATCAATATCACATAATGCACCTACTGTACAATGAGGAGGGCATTCTGGTGCTGGCATTCCTGCCATCCCTGCTTTTCCTGTTAAAAAACCTGCATAAGCACTTCCTTGTGTTCCCATCCCAATTAAACCAAAACGAACTTTTTTCATTTTCTCTTCTCCTTTTTCAATGACATTATTTTCTATTTTTATCGATAGTTAATCGTTTTTTTCTATTTTTTTCAATATTTCCTGTAAGGCATGAAATTGCATTGCATAGGCTTCTGCACCATCTTTTGCTTTATTTTCCTTAATAATCTTTTCTGCATTTTCTACTTCTAATGTTTGAAGAGAGTCAAAGATAACAAGATGTGGCTCTAATGTTAAGAATCCTTCATATCCTTCTTCATTAATTGCCCGATCTAAAAGCTCTGGAATCTTTCCTTCTCCCGTTCCACATAGCACATTTTCTTTTTCCTTTGTAACGGCATCTTTAATGTGAATATAAGCGATATGTTCCTTTAACATTTCAAAACATTGCTCTGGATCTTCCTTACACTGAACAAAATTTGCAAAGTCAAATGCGGCTTTGAAGTGCTCACTTCCTAATGCGTCCAAAATCACTTTACATCGTTCCTTTGTATCACCATAGATATCTTTTTCATTTTCATGGATCAAAATAACGTCATATTTTTTTGCAATTTCATCAAATTTTTTTAATTTTTTAATGACTTCCTCTTTGTAATCATCTGGATTTTTCCCATCTGGCATATAAAAACTAAAAATACGAATATACTTACAATCTAGTACATGACATATTTTACATAACTCTTCTAATTGCTTTAATTGTGTTTGAAACTCCTCTTCTTCATCAATTTTAATTTTTCCAATCGGTGAGCCAAGAGAAGATACTTTCACACCTGCTTTTTGTAATCTAGGTAATATTGTCTCTTTGATTTCTTCTACTGTGTAGTCTGCAATCCCTTTACTGTCCGCACTTCTCAAAGAAATATACTCCATCCCCAATTCTGTTACTACTCGTAACTGTTCATTAAAATCGGAACTAATTTCATCCGAGAAACCCGAAATAAAAATCTTCTTCATTTGCCATTTCCTCCATCACAAACGTAATCAACTGTACAAAATATACTTGCCGTCGTTTAAAACGATCTTACCATATTTTTTATTAATTTAAGGGTATAATTTTTGGACAAAATAGTAAAAATAACAGATTTATGCTTTCAGTAAAATAGAATTTCGATATTCTTTCGGTGTTTTTCCCACTATTTTTTTAAATAATTTGATAAAATAGTTTGGATCTACAATTCCCACTTCACCTGCAATTTCTTGCACTTGCATTTGTGATGTATTTAAATAAAAAATGGCTTGCTTGATTCGTTTATGATTCACATAAGAAGTTAACGTTTCTCCCACCTCTTTTTT
>UQVN01000257.1 GCA_900544525.1 uncultured Eubacteriales bacterium | reverse complement strand
AAAAAAGGAGAATCCTTCATATTTAATACAGAAGTAAATGCTTTTCTTCTTGTTTGCGGACATCTCCAATTATTTTTGCCCAAGGGGTAAATTCCTCCATACGAGAAAGATAGGTGTTCGCATCTTTTTCTGGCATGGAAAGTAATAAGCCACCAGATGTTTGAGGGTCAAAGAGAACGTCTAGCATTGCTTGTTCCACAGTAGTTTTTGTATCAAATTTTTCCTGTAAATAGTCTAAATTATTATACATTCCTTCTGGAATAATTCCCATTGATGCAAAAGAAAGGGCATCTGTGAGAATCGGAATAGAAGTAGTATGAAGGGCAATGGTCTTTTGACTGCCTGCTGCCATTTCATAGCTATGTCCCATAAGGCTAAACCCTGTAACATCCGTACAAGAATGTACTTGTAATCCTTTTGTACATTGCTTTGCATATTTATTTAACGTAGACATAATGGAAGCACTTTCTTTTAATTGCTTGTCGGAAAGAAGTCCTGCTTTCCCAGCAGTATTCATGATTCCGACGCCAATTGGTTTCGTTAAGACAAGAACATCTCCTTCTTTTGCATTACTATTTGTGAGAATTTCAGAAGGATGAGCAAAGCCTGTGACACAAAGACCATATTTTGGGGTCGGATCCGCAATAGTATGTCCACCTGCAATAACCGCTTCCGCTTCTTTTACTTTTGCATATCCCCCTTCTAAAATTTCTTTCATAACTTCTAATTCCACACAGGAAGGAAAACAAAGAAGATTCATAGCCGTGCTAGGATTTCCTCCCATTGCATAAACATCGCTTAGGGCATTTGCGGCAGCGATTTGTCCAAACGTATAAGGATCATCTACCATGGGAGGGAAGAAATCAACTGTTTGAATGGCAACCGTATCTTCGTTGATTCGATAAACACAAGCGTCATCGCTTGTATCAAATCCAACTAATAAGTTTGGATCATGAAATTTTGGAAGAGAAGATAAGATCCCTTGAAGAACGGAAGGGCCAATTTTAGCCGCACAACCAGAAGTTTTAGTCATTGTTGTAAGACGAATATCACTCATAAATAATACCTTTCCTTATTACAAATTATTATAAATTTAACGGTTATTCGTACAAAATATTATTTGCTTTCATAGGAATTTTGTACTTCTAAATAATATTGTTGCATAATTTTTAGAAAAAAGCGAGTTCCTTCCGAAAAGAACTTGGAATATTTATGGAACATGATATAATTTTATCATATTTGTAACGTTTTGTGGGAGTTTTATTGTTTTCATTGTCTATGATAGAAAAGAGAGGAATGCTTGTGGTTGAATTATATAAGAAAGATGGCAGTTTGAAACAAGGTGGCATATTAAAGGCACTTGGTGTGAAAGTAGAAGATAAAAATATTATTTGTGCAGTAGGGGGAGGTGGAAAAACGACACTGGTGGAAGCCATGGCAAAAGAATATCAAATGGCTAAAAAAATGGTGGTTTGTACGACAACGACGAAAATAATGCTCCCTTCTTATGGACAAGTGTTGTTGGAGGAAAATGAGGAAATGTTACGACAACTTATGAAAAAAGAAGGACAGGGAATTGTAACAGTAGCACTTCCTTGGAAAGGGGAGAAGTTAACTGGAGTGAGTGAAGATTTTTTAAAGAAAATTTTTGCTACCTATCCCGTCGTTTTAATTGAGGCAGATGGTTCGAAAGGGTTACCAACAAAGGTTCCTAATGATAAGGAACCGGTCATTCCAAAAGAAACGACTATTGTGTTAGGAATTCAAGGAATTGATGCTTGTGGTAAGCCAATAAAAAAAGTATGCCATCGCCCAGAACGGGTAGCATTACTGTTAGGAAAATCAGAAGAAGATGTGATAACAACAGAAGATATGGCAACTTTATATTTAGAAGAACGGGCGTTAAGAAAAGGTTGTTTGGACAAAGAATATTGGGCGATTATTCAAAAAGTCGATACGAAAGAGAGAATGGAGTTAGCAAAACAGATAGTTGCTCATTTAGAAAAAAGAGGATTTAAAAATAGCCTAATTTGCAGAAGAAAAGAGTAAAATGGAGGAAGAACAATGAAAGTAGTAATAAAAGGTGCAGGAGACTTAGCAACAGGGATTGGATATCGTTTAAAACGGTGTGGTTTTACGGTTGTTATGACCGATTTAGAAATTCCGACAGCTGTTCGAAGAACGGTTGCATTTTCAAGGGCTATTTATGAAGAAACAGCGGTAGTTGAAGGAGTGACTGCAAAATATGCAAAAGGATTTGAAGAAATAGAAGATATATTAAAGGAAGGGCAGATTCCTGTATTAGTGGATGAAGAAGCAGAAGTTGTGAAATGGTGGAAACCAGATGTTGTTGTGGATGCTATTTTGGCCAAGAGAAATTTGAATACTTCGATTACCGATGCCCCATTAGTAGTTGGAGTCGGTCCAGGTTTTGTTGCAGGAGAAGACTGTCATAGAGTTATTGAAACAAAGAGGGGGCATTATTTAGGGACAGTAATAAAAGAAGGAAGCGCCATTCCGAATACGGGAGTTCCAGGAAATATTGGAGGATATACAGTAGAACGAATTATTCGTTCGGTTAGTGATGGAATTTTTCATCCTGTAGCAAACATTGGAGATTTGGTGCAAAAAGGAGATGTGGTTGCTTATTCCAATGAAGATCCAATTTATGCGCAACTTACAGGCATTGTAAGGGGGATGTTGCAGGAGGGAGTCATTGTTGTAAAAGGAATGAAATCAGGAGATATCGATCCAAGATGTGAACAGTCTCATTGCTTTACGATTTCTGATAAAGCAAGAAGTATTGGTGGAGGAGTGTTAGAGGCTATTTTCTCCTATTTTTATGAAAAAGAGGGGCTTCCATTTTAGGAAGGAATTCTCCATATAAAGAGTTCATAAAGGTTTTTAAAAAAGTTAAATTTTTGTTTCATGAATCATAAATTAATGATACAATAGAAACAAAGAAACAAGAAAGAAACCGTTTACCAATTGTAAAAAATGTTAAAAGATAAGAAAGGGAATGAAGAAAATGAAGTTAATTGATGCGGTTGGAAAAGCTTGTCCAATTCCAGTGATTATGGCAAAGAAAGAGATAGAAGAAGGTGCCACAGAATTTATTATTCTTGTTGATAATAAAATGGCTGTTGAGAATTTAAAGCGTTTGGCCAATAGTCAAGGATTTGGAATTCAAGCAGAGGAAAAAGCGGGAAAATTTTATGTATCTTTTGGAAAAGACTGTAAGCCATGTGAAGAAGTGTTAGAACAGTTTGAGAAGGAACAAAAATATAATGGGGAAGATAAAAAAGATTATACCGTTTTTGTAGGAAAAGACTATATTGGGGAAGGCGATCACACATTAGGAAGATCACTAATACAGATGTTCTTTTATACTCTGACGCAATCAAAAGAACTGCCAAAAGCGATTCTTTTTATGAATGCGGGAGTCAAATTAACGGTAGAAGATGAACAATGCATAGAACATTTATTACATTTATCAGAAAAAGAGGTAGAGATCTTTGTATGCGGAACTTGTCTTAATTATTATGGAATCGCAGATAAGTTGAAAGTTGGGACAGTATCGAATATGTATGATATTGTAGAACAAATGCAAAGAGCAGGAAAAGTAATTACAATTTAATTTAATGAATGAAGTTTTTATTATCGAATGGGAATTACATTTTCTATACAGGAATAAGGCACTACTGAAGCAGTAGAAGTGTAAGTGAATGTTTTGGAATAAGGGAGTGCACAAATGACATTAGAAGAAAAGTTTTTAGGAATTTATGAAGAAATTAAAGAGGAAATCAGTCAGCCAGTAATGAAGATTGCGTTAAAAGAGGAAAAGGCTACTATTTTTGATAGCAAAGTAGGGGGAATTCCTTATTTACCAAGTCAAGAATTATGGCCTTTAGATGAAGAAGGAAACCAACTTCGTTTATTGGCGCAGATTAATTGTCGCGATTTACAAGGATTAGAGATGTTTCCACAAACAGGGATTCTTCAATTTTTTATTAAGAATGATAACGATCTTTGGGGACTAAACTTGGACGACTATATGGATCAACGAGGGTTTCGAGTGCTTTATCATGAAAATGTAGATGATACAGTGACAGAAGAGATGGTAAAAAGTTTTTTAGCACAGAAAGAAGAACAGTGGGAAGAAGACGAATATTTTCCAGTAAATGGAGAGTATAAGATGAACTTTATGTTAGGGAGAGAATCTCTTAGTATCAGTGATTATCGCATGGAATTAGAATTAAAAAGACGATTTAAAGAACGTTTTCCAGAAGATGAACTTCTTGACTTTTGGGACTTAGAGGAAGAAGTCTATGATGCCATTATGGAGGAAGATGGAGGACAAGGACATAAAGTTTCTGGTTATCCATTTTTTACTCAGTCTGATCCAAGGGAAGAGGGTAGCGAACATAATATACTTCTATTTCAGCTTGATAGTGAGTTTGGTGTAAAAGGCTCAGGAGATAAAGTGATATGGGGAGATAGTGGTGTTG
>UQVN01000256.1 GCA_900544525.1 uncultured Eubacteriales bacterium | reverse complement strand
TTTCCAAATTATTCAAGTCAATAGAAATATCAATTTTTTAAGTCTTATTAAAAACTTCGGATTGTATCACTCTCATCTTCTTTTGTCTTTTCGATCTTTTGAATGACAACGTCATACCCATATTGCTCATTCACTTTTACATGGACACGCTCCCCAACTTTATGTCCAAAAATCGCTTTTCCAAGCGGTGATTCCTTACTAATTTTATTGTTTAAAATATCTTCTCGCATGGTTGTTACAATTTTATATTCTTCTACTTCTTTCTCTTCTTCAAAATAAAGAAGAACTGTATTGTTTAAACCGATTTCATCCTCATTTGATTCTTCTGATACGATTTTAGCGGTTTTAATCATTCTTTCTAAATAGCGAATTCGGCTCTCATTCCGATTCTTCTCTTTTTTGGCAGCATAATATTCAAAATTCTCGCTAAGATCCCCTTGGGCTCTCGCTTCCTTCACATGTTCTAACAGTTCTTTTCTCACGACACATTTTCTATATTCAATTTCTTCTTGCATTTTTTTTATATCACTTTGTGTCAATTGATTATGCATCTTCTTTTTCCCTCCTACTTTTCTAGTTTTTTGTCACAATACATTTCTAACATACAACGTTCACAATGAGCTTTTCTTGAAGTACAGATTGATCTCCCATGATAAATTAATTGAAAATTAATTCGAATCCAGTGTTCTTTTGGAAGTACTTTTTGAAGTTCATACTCCACTTGTTCTGGATTTTTTCCATTGGCCCATCCAAGTCTTTTTGAAATTCTCATCACATGCGTATCCACAGTGATTCCTTCAATCCCATAGGCATCCGATAAAAATAAATTGGCAGTTTTTCTCCCTACACCTGCCAATGTCAACAATTCCTCCATCGTCTTTGGCACTTCTCCTGAAAAATTTTCTATTATCTGCTGACAACACTTCTTCATGTTTTTTGCTTTATTCTTATATAATCCAATGGAGCGAATTTTTTCTTCAATTTCCTCAATCTGAGCATTTGCCATATCTTCTACTGTTGGAAACCTGTCCCAAAGAGCTGGTAACGCCTCTTCTACTTGTTTATCTGTACTTTGAGCACTTAACATAATGGCTAACAAAAGTTGCCATGGCTCTTTATGCAAAAATCCCTTTTTTGTCACACCATAAGTTTCGTCTAAAATTTTTAATACTTGTATTACTTTCTCATTCATTTTATCTTATACACCTTCTTCATTCCCATTTTATTTCCATTTCTAATATCATGCAGATCTTATCATAAGTCCAAAAAAGACGCAATGCTCCCTTTTCGATCTCTTGCTTTTCTTGTCCAATTTGTTATAATAAACCATAAGAAATAGAGAATAAACAACAAAGAATCACCACTTTTTGGTGATTCTTTTTTTGAGAGGAGCGATTCTTATTATGAAGTCAAAACTTACCCATTATATTATTTTATTTTTTGCAGTATTCTTTTTATCCACCTCTGCTATTTTTGTAAAATTAGCACAGGCTCCATCTTCCATCACGGCATTTTATCGACTGCTTTTTTCAGCTCTCGTTCTTTTGCCCTTTTTGCTCTTTCATAAAGAGAACCGAAGACAATTTCTAACGCTTACAAAGAAACAATGGATCTTTGGTATCCTATCAGGTTTGTTACTATCGACTCATTATGTGCTTTGGTTTGAATCTTTAAACTACACTTCCGTAGCAAGTTCTACGGTACTCGTTACATTGCAACCACTCTTTTCTTTTGTTGGTGGCTATTTTCTTTTTCAAGAACGCTACCCAAAAAAAGCACTCTTTGGTTGTCTTGTAGCACTCATTGGCTGTGTTGTTATCGGATGGGGTGATTTCCAACTGAGTATGACCGCTTTCCTTGGGGATATTATGGCATTTATCGCCGCTGGAATCATAGCTTCTTACTTTATGGTTGGACAGCATATTCGCTCCTCCCTTTCTGTCATTCCTTATTCCTTTTTGGGATATGGAAGCAGTGCATTTTTTTTAGCCATATATTCTCTTATGACACACGCTTCTTTTACTGGATATTCCATTAGCACTTGGAAAGCATTCTTAGGAATTGCGCTGATTTCTACCATTCTTGGACAGATGATTTTCAATTGGCTCTTAAAATGGTTAAGTGCCTCTGTTATTTCTATGAGTATTCTTGGAGAAGCCGTTGGCACTTGCATTTTAAGCTATTTTATTTTGCATGAAACATTGAGCTTACAACAATTACTTGGTATTCTTATTATTTTATTCGGACTTGCTATCTTTTTAAAAAATTCTTAAATCTTTAAAAATCTATTAAATGTCAATGGATAGGAAAACTACATACGATGAAAAAGGGATGAAGCAAAACCATTTTGCAACATCCCTTTTTTATCTCTAAGGCATAAATTAAGACCTAAAAATATTTATCATATCCCTCGCCTATAATAGAGCATAGCCTGCTTTTTTCAAAGTAGAAATCACTTCTTCTTTATGAGCAATATCCCTTGTTTCCACGACGATATAAATGACACATTCATTTACTTTTGAACGAATACTTTCTCTTTCATGTTGAACGTTTACGATATTTGCTCCTACACTTGCAATCACTGTGGAAAGTTCTACTAACGCTCCTGGCATATCTGGTAATTTTGTTGTGAACTCCGTTAATCGTCCCGTCGTTATTAATCCTCTTGTAATAACACGATTTAACATAGTCACATCAATATTTCCACCTGAAACAATACAACAAACCTTTTGATCTTTTGTATCCACTTTTCCTGACAATACCGCCGCTACCGCAGTTGCACCTGCTCCTTCCGCTACTGTCTTTTGTTTTTCCATTAATGTTAAAATCGCAACAGCAATTTCATCTTCTGTCACTGTTACAATTTCGTCTACATATTTTTGGCATAAATCAAAGGTAATATTCCCTGGTTGTAGTACATGGATACCATCCGCAATCGTAGGTGCATCTTTTACTTTTACTACATGTCCTGCTTTTCTTGATTCCGCCATACATGGAGTCGCTAATGCCTGAACTCCAATTACTTTACACTGTGGTTTTAACTGCTTAATAGCATAAGCTACGCCACTAATGAGACCGCCACCACCGATTGGAACAACAACGGTATCCACATCCGGAAGCTGTTCTAATATTTCAAGTCCAATGGTTCCTTGCCCAGCAATTACCTTTTCATCCTCAAACGGAGCTACAAATGTATAGCCTTCTTCTTCTATTAGTCTCTTTGCTTCCGCTGCCGCATCATCAAAACTTCCTTGTACTAAAATAGGCTCTCCTCCATAGGATTTGGTAGCTTCTACTTTTGCAAGAGGAGCATACGCTGGCATACAAATATAAGACTTAACACCCATTCTTGTGCACGCAAGTGCTACCCCTTGGGCATGGTTTCCCGCAGATGCTGCAATAACACCTTTTTTCTTTTCCTCTTCTGTTAACGTTGAAACTTTATAATAAGCTCCTCTTAATTTAAAAGAACCTGTCATCTGAAGATTCTCTGATTTTAAATATAAATTATTATCAATTTTCGTCGCATGAATTATAGGAGTTTCTTTTGCCACGCCTTTTAGCGTTTTTTGTGCATCATACACCATATCTAATGTTATCAATATTAAACCCTCCATTCCTCTCTTCATTTTATATCAAGTTAAAGTATGAAATAACATTTTTCTCGATTACGAAACGATGAAAAGTACACTCTCAAAACTTCTCACGCTCTCGGATAGTCGCCATATGTGAGCATAAATACTCTCCGATGGCTCATTATCTTGGCATAAATAGATAGGAAAAGCTCGCTATGCGAGCTTTTCACTGTTTTATGTATTATATTATCTTACAGCGATAATTTCAACTTCACAAAGAACTGCTTTTGGAAGCGCTTTTACAGCTACACAAGAACGAGCTGGTTTTCCTGTAAAGTATTTTCCATATACTTCGTTAAATGCTGCGAAATCAGCCATGTCTGCTAAGAAACAAGTAGTTTTGATAACATTTTCAAATGTAAGACCATTTTCATCTAAAATAGCCTTAATATTTTGCATAACTCTTTCTGCTTGTTCTGTAATTCCACCTTCTTGTACTTCTCCTGTTTCTGGTACAAGAGGAATCTGACCTGAAGCGAAAATAAATCCATTTGCCTCAAGAGCCTGTGAATATGGTCCAATTGCTGCTGGTGCTTTTGATGTGTTAGTTACTTTAAACATTGTAAATTCCTCCTATATAAATAAAATGAAATTCTTGATTTCTTTTATGTTTTCCCGACACATACATTATAGTATGACGTGCCTCTTTAGTCAACCTGTTTTTTTTTACGGAATTTTCCAAAATACATTTTGTGAATTTTGCACATACATCATAATTTCACCCCATAATCTTGCCAAATTCTTTCCTTCTTTTCCCCTTTTCTCCTCAAAATTGGAAGTCTTTCTACAGCGGACACACTCCATATATTGTATTTGTTACTTGCATTATACTACTATATATAGAAATAAAAATACTGAAATCATTTTCCTCTTTTTCCCA
>UQVN01000255.1 GCA_900544525.1 uncultured Eubacteriales bacterium | reverse complement strand
ATAACATATTTCATTGAAATCACCTTTAATTTTCATAAGACATTTTAATATGACCTCATGAAAAAACTCTTTATCAAAAAAACTCTTCTCTTTGTCTATCTTTTTATTCGATACCATATATTGTATCCTTTCTATTAATGCATCCTATATATTGTCATTGATATATAATTTATCATAAAACGAATAGAATAGCAATCGCTTTTTCTTAAAGAAAATTTTTCTAAAGCAACACTGCTTTTTTCTCCTTATATACAATGAACACAATTCCGATATTCTCTTGGTGTTTTTCCGATATACTTTTTAAATATTTTAACAAAATAGTTCACATCTTCAACACCACAATAATGTGCAATATTTTGTATCTGCATATTTGTAGAATTTAATAAATAAATAGCATGTTGAACCCTTTTTTGAGAAACATAATCCGTCAATGTTTGCCCTGTTTCTCTTTTAAAAAGATTGGATAAATAGCTTGCATTGATATTAAAATGTTTGGCTATTGCTTTTAATCCTAAATCAGCTGTTAAATCAAAATCAATATACGTGATCACCTTTTGCACTGGTAGACTATACTTCTTTAGAGAATGATTTTTTACTAATAAACAATATTTATGAATCATTTCCTTTTGCATATCAAATCCAGCATCCATACTATGGATTCCTTCGATTTTCTTAGCATAAGAAGATGAAATTCGATCAAGATAAAGTGGATGGACTGCCCCATACTCTGCTGCTTTACGCAAAATTGTATTGAGTATAATCATATAATTTTTTATATTTCGTATCGGATCTGCTACCCTCTGTTTCATTCCTCTCTTAAAAGAATCCATGTCAATATTTGCAATTTTATATATTTTCCCTTGAGAAACATTCTGAATCAACTCATTTTCTAAAGCATATATATCTTCTAATACATTAATTGTTAGCAATGTTTCATCTATTTGATAATTGGATTCTACTTTTATTTTTGGCTCTTCATATCGGATCTTATACTCTCGATATTCCAACGAAAAATCATCCGTATTTCCCCAGATAGACTCTCCTAAAGTAGTAATAATAGAAAAGAGAATCCCTTCTTCTCGAAAAATTGCTAAATTGGAATAGTATTTTCTTAGCTGTATCACTTGTTCTTGTTTTAAATTTTGCCTCTCCGCTACTTCTAACAAAAAAGATTCTGGGACTTCTTTTGTCACATATGGTCCCACAAAGAAACAAGTATCTTCTGTTTCTTCTGGTATTCTCATAAAAATATAATTGCAATGATACTCATCTACTATATGATACACAGTCCTTTTGTTCATTTCTTGGATATCGATTTCAAATGATGTCATTTCCTTCTCTTTTCTCAGCAATAAATGCCGTAACCCCAAATCTAGCTCCTTTGTCTTTCCTATCTCACAAACTCCAACGACATGAGTCGGTAAAAGCATTTGTTGAAATAATCTTTTCGTAAAGTTTAAATCTGAATCGTAATACATCATTTCCCTGTCCCCCTTTTTTTATTCCATCTATTATATTATTTCTTATTTTCTGATAAAACTCAATATGACCTAAAAATTTTTCTATAATTAGTAAAGATGTTTCTAACACTTATTTCTTTTTTTCTCTATAATAAATCTAACTTGATATCTTTTATTAAAATTTTTATGAGAAAGGGGTTACAATTATATGAAAAACAATCAAACACTCCCACATTTCGGAATCCGAGACAAAGTTGGTTATATGTTTGGGGATTTTGGTAACGATTTTACTTTTATATTCGCAAGCACTTATCTCATGGTATTCTATACGAAAGTCTTAGGTGTTAGCGCCAATATGGTTGGTACGCTATTTTTAATTTCCCGCTGTATTGATGCTTTTACAGATATTGGAATGGGACGAATCGTAGATTCCATGAAACCTGCAAAAGATGGTCGATTCCGTCCTTGGATTCGTAGAATGTGTGGACCTGTGGCACTTTCTAGTTTTTTAATGTATCAAAGCTCTTTAGTAAGTGCTTCTATGACTGTAAAAATTATCTATATGTTTGTCACCTATATTTTATGGGGAAGCGTTTTCTATACTGCTATTAACATTCCTTATGGCTCTATGGCTTCTGTTTTAAGCGAAGATACAGACGATCGTGCTTCCCTTTCTACTTTTCGTAGTGTTGGCGCCACACTAGCAAGCCTTGTCATCGGAATCGGCGCTCCTATCTTAATCTACACAACCGATGAAGCCGGTAACCAAATTGTTCAAGGCAGCCGTTTTACTCTCATTTCTGGTGTATTCTCCATTGCTAGTATTATTTGCTATATATTGTGCTATTGTTTAACAACAGAACGCGTCAAAACAGAATCACTTGTAAAAGAAAAAACAAATATTTCTGAAACAATCTCCACACTCTTAACAAATCGTGCTTTGATCGGTATTATCCTTGCTGCTCTTTTTGTCTTAATTGCTCAACTATTATCTCAGACAGTAAATCAGTATCTATTTATTGATTATTTTAAGAGCAAACAAGCGCTTTCCTTTATGAGTATTGTGGGAATTCTTCCATCACTGATTCTGGCACCATTTGCCGTACCAATTACAAAAAAATTTGGCAAAAAAGAAGTCGGAGCCGTTGGAGCAATTTGTGGCAGTCTTTCTTGCTTCCTCTTATTCTTTTTACACACACAATCTGCTTATTTATATATCACGATCAACATCATCGGTTTTCTAGCATTTGGTATCTTCAATCTCATCATTTGGGCGATTATCACAGATGTTATTGATGATCAAGAAGTAAAAACAAACAAAAGAGAAAATGGAACCATCTACGCGGTCTATTCCTTTGCAAGAAAAATCGGTCAGGCGTTAGCAGGCGGTCTTGGTGGATATGCACTTAGTTTAATTGGTTTTGACTCCACAAGACAGGTACAAACGGAGGCTGTTGCTAATGGTATTTATACGCTCGCAACTCTATTTCCTGCCGTTCTCTACATAATAGTAGGGCTTTGTCTCATTTTCGTTTATCCATTGAATAAAAAGAAAGTAGAACTTAACATTCAAATCTTAAAAGAAAGACGAACACAGGGATAAAAAACTTATAAAACATAATACAAAAGGATATTGTTATGCGGAGCTATGAAAACTTAAATAATAACTGGTTCTTTTCAAAGAACCAGTTCGAAAATATTCCTGTAGAAATCACCAGCAATTGGGAAGACATTTCCCTTCCTCATACTTGGAACTGTTGCTGTTGCGCCATAATGAAGTTATTGATGAAATTAAGCAATGAGGAAGCTGGAATGATTTTAGTGAATGCGGTCAGCAGTATTTCTGGAATCTCGTTAAATAAATCTCTTTTGATGATGAGAAGCACGCTTTACGAACTTCTTACATTCGCAGACAGTCGCCATATGTGAGCATAAATGCTCTCCCATGGCTCTTTGTCTTTGCGTAAATAGAAAAAAGAGAGATTACCAAACTTACTTGATAATCTCTCTTTTCTATTTTTAACTATTTTATTCTTCCTTTTTCTTTACCAATAAAAATACCGTTACCATAATAAAGAAAAATCCTACTAAATCGATAACACCAAACACGGTATGAAGCCAAAGTGCTGAAATAATGGTTGCAGCAACCGGTTCTACACTGGCAATTAAACTCGACTTTACAGAACCAATCAAATGGACTCCTTGTAAATAAAGGGTATAGGAAATAGCTGTCCCAAATAAACTAATCCCAATTAACCCCAATATAATATGATAATTCCAAGAAATAGAAATTGTCCACACCCGTGTTATGATTGCTGTGAAAATTCCACCAAAGATCATGGCATATCCTAAGACAAGCATACTCCCCCATTTAGAAATTAAATTTCCTGGAGCCACTGTATAAATCAATAACCCAACTGCAGATAACAGTCCCCAAGTAAGACCTTCTTTTGATAATACCATATTAGAAGGATTTCCATGAGTCGCTAGTAAAAAAGTTCCTAAGATCGCAAATACAATAGCAACTAACTCTTTGATAGATGGTAATCTTCTTCCACAAATACAAGCATAAATCATAATTAAAACAGGCCCTAAATATTGTAATACGGTAGCTGTTCCTGCATTTGAATACGAAATAGTAACCAAATAAGAATATTGGCTAAAAGTGAGTCCAAAAATACTATATAAAATTAGATGTAAAATATCTTTTTTATGACTCCATACTTCTTTTGTTTGTTTTGGATTTTTTACAAATGAAAGAAGTAATAATAAACACCCTGCAAATAGCATACGAATTACGGTAACCATGGCAGGTGTAATATCTTCATGACTAAATAAATATTGTCCGCATGTCCCAGAGAAACCCCAAAGCACAGCTCCAATAAAAGTATATAATACTCCTTTTTTCGTCTTGTAATAACTTTCATCTCTTTGTTTCATCATTTTCCTTATCCTCTGCCTTTTAAAACTTTTTAGAAATATTATATTAAACTTAACTTGTTAAGCTTGTAATTGATAAATAATCGATCCTATTGTTAATATATATATCCAATAAAAAAGAAATACACAGC
>UQVN01000254.1 GCA_900544525.1 uncultured Eubacteriales bacterium | reverse complement strand
AATTGTTCGTATTCCGTCTCACTCCGCAAATTTAAGCATTTCCTAGCAGAACAAAGTGTGCATTGCACACTTTGCCGCGGGCGAGCAGTTTGCGAGGCATCCTATAACATAAAAAAGACATCTTCTAGCTTTCCTCACTAGAAAATGTCTTTTATTTTTATTTTAAATTTTTTATTCTGTATGTAAGATAAGAAGCACTCTTTCTCTTCTTCTTTTCTCAAAATTATTTAATCAAATATACTTTTACATTTTTTACGCCCCATTGGATACAATCGTTATAAGATGGCATAAAAATGTCAATTTTTTTCCCTTTAATAAATCCGCCTGTATCTTCTGCTATATAGATTTTTCCATTAATCATAAGTTTTGAACCTAATGGAATTACTTTTGGATCGACTGCTACTGTACGGTTTGCTTTTGTTGTTGTTCCTGATGCAGTTGTTCCAGCTCCATTATAAGCATAGGCTTTAAATGTTCCAAGATACTTTCTAGACTTCTTAGAAGTTTTCTTCACACTTGACTTCTTTACAGAAGATACTTTCTTAGAAGTTTTCTTCACGCTTGTTGTCTTTACAGAAGATACCTTCTTCACAGTAGCCTTCTGTTGTACAGATGTAGTTGTTACTTTATTATTAAGATTTGTTACTTCTTTTGTATTATCTGCGACTGTGTTAATTTCTGCTACCTTTGTTACAGTTGCCACTGGATTTTCTTCTGTCTGCGCAAATGTATGAGCTGGCGCCATCAAACAAAAACACGCTGTCATCGCAACTGCAATCGCTTTTTTCCACATTCTCATTAATACCTCCAAATTCTTTTTTTCATTTTCATTTCTTAATTGTTACAAATTCTTTACATAATATAACACATTTTATTACATATGGCAAGTGAAATCATGAAAAAATATAATTTCATACAAAAAGACCGCTACAAAGTAACATCTTTTTATCACTTTGTAGTGGTCTTTTCTTATCTTTTTTTATTCTTCTTTTCTTGGAACGACTTCTTCTTCCTTCAAATCTACAACGACATTTTCATCCATAACTACCTGATCTTTTTGCTTTTCTTTCATAGAAGCAGCTGGAGAATCAACCTCTTTCTTTTGTACTTGTTGTCCTTGTTGTTCTTTTTCTGCTCTATTTTCATGAAATTTCGGCATTGTTACAATAACCTTGAATAAATCACCATCGATATGAATCGTAAACTCACCATGTTGTAATTCCACAAGGCTATTGGCAATGTTTAATCCAAGTCCACTGCCTTCTGTACTTCTTGACTCATCGCCTCTTGTGAATCGCTCCATTAACTCTCCTGCATCAATATTTAATTCATACGCAGAAATATTTTTCATAATGAAGCATACACGGTTGTCATCTTTTTCTTCTTTCACATCTAAGTAAAGACGACTTCCTGGCTGGGCATATTTCACTGCGTTTGATAACAGATTGGATGTCACTCTCCACATCAAACGACCATCTGCCAAAATGGAAACAGGCTCTTCTGGCATCGTAACACGAACTTCTAAATCTGCACCTCTTAACTTATCATCAAACTCGCCTAATGCCTGCTGGATTAAAGACTGCATATTCACTTTTTCTAAATGAACCGGCATATCACCACTGCTTGCCTTTGCCGCCTCAAATAAATCATTGGTTAATACTTTTAAACGCTGTGCCTTCTTTTCAATGACTGCAATATAATCTTTTGCTGTCTCATTATCGATCTCTTCTTTTTTCAATAGATCCACATAAGTAATAATAGAAGTGAGTGGTGTTTTAATATCATGAGATACATTAGAAATTAATTCGGATTTCATTCGTTCAGAGCGAAGTTCGGATTCAATTGCTCCTTTTAATCCCTCTGAAATCTGATTGACATCGTCTGCAACTTCTTTCATCACACCTTTATGCTCCATCTTAATTTGATAAGAAACATCGCCTTCTTTAATTTTCTTTACGCCTTCTTGTAATCGTTCAAAATCAGGAACATAAGCATAAACTAAAAATAAGAGTCCTGCAATGACAAATGGAAGACCAAGCCAAGTTGCGGCAACAATTGGTGCTACAATTGCAAGAATCATCATACGATTCATTAATCGTCCACCTGTCCAAAGAGTTTCAACACCTTTTATAAACTTCTTCCAGAAGTATTTTATTACTCGGATACAAATAAAACCATCGAGCCATTTCCTTGCTTTTAATCGTCTCACTTGAGACAAAATTAAGGAGAAAAATAAAAACGCACAAAATACCGTTATTAATGAAATTAAAATTTGGGATTGTGGTTCTCCAAACATACTTAACAATCGATTTCTAATTTCTCCATCTTCATATTGATATACTCCCGGATAGCCAATGCAAACCTCAATAAAAAATCCAAGAAATCCAAATCCAAGAAGAACTCCGATTCCTACTTGTATTTCTGACCAAATAGAATCTAATAAGTTCAAATGTACTTCATTATCTTTTGGATTTTTTCCTGTTGTGGTGATTAAATAGAGCATACCAATTACAACAATCATCGCCATAATTACAATATAAAATAAAATTTCTTTACTCTTTTCTTTTGCAAGAACAAGTGTTTCATTTTTATCGCTTAAAGTGATCCGATTCATTTGAATTCCAATTTGATATTTGCTTAATGTATCCTCCACTTGTTGTTCATACCATGTTTCAAAAATAGAAGTCACATTTTGTTCTTTTCTATCAAGATCATTGGAATTTGAGTAAGGATTTTCAGCGCTGTAATAATACTCATCATAATCAACAGAACGAAAAGATACGGAAATATAATTATTTATAGCATCACTATCAAAATATTGAAAAGAATCCATAGAGCTTCGTTCGGTTGCTGCTACCTTTGTTACTCCACTATAGTTAATAGAATTTGTTGTATTATTTTCTAAATCTTTACTAGAACTTTCTGCACCATTGTCATAAAAGAGGAAAAAAGGATTTTGTCCATATTCTTTTTTCACTTGATTCCATTCTTGTTTCTTCTCTTTTGCAATAACCGATGCTTGAAATAATTGGTTCTTTTCTAATACATATTTGTTATATTCATATTGTTGCTTTAGATTATATTCCAAACATTCTTTCAAATCCTTTCTTAAAGTAGGATTTGCCTTTACAAACGCTTCATAACTTAAATTATCTTCTGTATCATCGCTATTCTTTTGTCCCTTCTCTGCTTGTGTGGGCACACTGATAGTATTTTCTGTAACACTTGTACTAGACTCGGAATCATATTCTGTGTCCATCATATCATCACTGTATTCTTCATAGTTCCTATAGTATGCCTCCGTATAAGAACCATTTATTACTTTTTGTGGTAATGTATAGGAACCATACCGATCCGAATAAGTCTCTTCTGAAAATAGTTTATTTCCACCTGCATAATACCATTCTAAATAGGCATTGTTCATCTGTGCATCCAATAACTCTTTTTGGAAATGTTCTGTCATATTCTCATAAGTCAACTTTTGAATCAATGCAGCTGTATAGTCTTGAATATTCCACTGAAACTCGTAACTTTCCAAATAATTACTATTATCTAAATATGGAAAATCTTTATAATGAGAGACTCCATACCAAAAAGAAGTCGTAATTCCTGCAGAACACGCAAGAATTATCATCCATACAATGAGCTTTATGTACCAAGCTCTACTATAATTTTTCAATCTTGTAGCCAACGCCCCACACCACCTTTAAATATTTTGGTTCTTTCGGGTTAATTTCAATTTTTTCCCGAATTCGTCTAATGTGTACTGATACTGTATTTTCTGGAGAAAAAGAAGGTTCTTTCCATACATTTTCATAAATCTGATCAATAGAGAAAACTCTTCCTGGTTCTTTTATTAAAAAAGAAAGAATTCCAAATTCAACAGGAGTAAGTCTCACTGCTTCTCCATCCACAGTCACTTCTCTTGTTTCTTCATTCAACTCAAGTCCTCCATTTCTATAAATTCCTTTTGATTGAATCTGCATACTCCCAAGCCTTGTGTATCGGCGAAGCTGACTTTTCACTCTTGCAATCAATTCCAATGGATTAAAGGGTTTTGTTAAATAATCATCAGCTCCCATATTCAGTCCCATGATTTTATCATAGTCTTCACTTTTCGCAGAAAGCATAATAATTGGAATGTTTTTACTCTCTCGAATTTTCAAAGTGGCTCTCATTCCATCCATTTTTGGCATCATGATGTCCATAATAATTAAATGAACTTCTGTTTGTTCTAAAACATCCAATGCCTCAAATCCATTATACGCTTTAACAACTTGATATCCCTCATTGGTTAAATAAATTTCGATTGCATCCGCGATTTCTTTATCATCATCACATACTAAGATTTTATACATGTCATTTCCTCCTTTGTTTGCCCATTTTACAACAACCATTGGATTGTATCCATAATTGTCTGTCTTAGTAAGTTGCGGTGCTTTTTAAAAAACATACTTTGTTTCTTATGCTTTTATTATAAATACCCCTTCTTAACATATGGACAATAAAAATATTAACAAATTCTTAACTTTCTAAAATAAAGATCCAAAAACCAAAGTGCTTC
>UQVN01000253.1 GCA_900544525.1 uncultured Eubacteriales bacterium | reverse complement strand
AAAAAGTATAAGGCAGGAGGAGAAGAGATGAGAATGAAAGGGTTCGGAAAAAAGGGCGTGGCGATTTTCTTTGCTACAGCGCTTGTTTTACAAAGCTGTGCCTTTACCGTTTCCACAGAAGATGTATGGGCATCAGGGAAAAAGCAACAATCGGTTACAAAAAGTGAGCAGACAACAAATGAATTCACAAGTGAAAAATTGCAGTCTAGTTATACGAGGAAAAAAGAAAGCTATACTGTCTCTCCTTATGAAGGAGAAGAGATAAGCTATTCTATGAGCGAAATTTTTTCACCAGTGAAGGGGGAAGATGGTGCTACGTTAGTATCCGATACGAAAGGATATGAAGGAGCAGATAAAGTGTTACAGCTAGAAAGGACATACGATGCCAAGTTAGTATTTGATGTTCCAGAAACAGCACTTTACTATATTTGTTTCGATTATTGTTCTTATGATGATACCGTTCTTCCTGCTACAATGGGGTTAAAATTAAATGGAGATTATCCTTTTTATGAAGCGAGAAACTTATCGTTTGAAAGCAACTGGAAGGATGCAAAAGAAGTTAACTATGATCGATATGGCAACCAGATCGTGTCTATGCCAGAAAAAGAAATTTCATGGCAAAGCAAATATGTGATGGATTCTAGCTATCGCTATACGATGCCTCTTATGGTTTCTTTAGAAAAGGGAAAGAATACAATAGAATTAGAACTTTCCGAAGGAAATTTACTTCTTGGTGACATGAAATTAGTCCGTCCGTTTGAGGTACCTGCTTATGAAGGAGCAAAAGAGGCAAATGGGGATCAAATCGTTGAGATTCAAGCGGAAGATTTTTATGGGAGAAATGACTCTTCGATCCGAGGAACTTGTGAATATGATGTGAACCTTTCTCCTTATAATGTGAAGAACAAGGTGTTAAATACCATCGATGGAGATTCCTTTACCGATGCAGGACAAACGGTTACTTGGCAAGTGAATGTGGAGGAAGCAGGAGAATATTACATAGCGATGAATTACTGCCAAGATGATAAAAATGATTTTCCAGTGTTTGCCGATATTGCTGTTGATAATACGATTGTCAATGAAGCATTTAAAGACTATGCGTTTCCTTATGTGAAAGATTTTACGATGATGAAGCTATTAGATAGTGATAACAACTATTTAAGTGTTTACTTAGAAAAAGGAACGCATACCATAAGCCTCACATTGAGTGCGGAGCCATTGCGAGAGTTGTTTGAAAAAATCGAAGAAGTGATGAACAATATTAATGATCTTTCTTTGGAAGTGACAAGAGTCGCAGGAACGAATAAAGACCGCTATCGAGATTTTGATTTAGAAGCCTATATTCCAGATTTAGGAGAAAAGTTAAAACTTTGGGCAAAAGAGTTGGATGAGATGGTAGAGACCATGTCCGTTTATAATCCAGATGTCAAAGAAATTGGAGCTCTTTCTTCTATTGGTATTGCATCCAATCAGTTAAGAAGTCTTGCAAAAAAGCCAAATGAACTGATTTATCGTATGGCAGAACTTGCGACAAGTACCAACTCTGCAAACCAATATTTAGCAAATGAAATTGATACATTAAATAAAAATAATCTTTCTATTGATCGGGTTTGGCTCTTCCAAAAAGATTCGGAAAAAGAGTTGCCAAAAAAAGCAGGATTGATTCGTTCTGCCGTGTCACAAGTATCTCGATTTGCGACTTCTTTTATGGAACAGGCGTACTCTACGAGCAATGGCGATAAAGAGCATCTCCAAGTATGGGTAAACCGTTCTAGGCAGTATCTAGAGGTCATGCAAAAACTCATCGATGAAAAATTCACACCAGAGACAGGAATCGAAGTGGATCTTTCTTTGATGCCCGATCAGAATAAATTAATTTTAGCTAACGCATCGGGAGATTCTCCTGATATTGCCACTGGATTAAATTATGCACAGCCATTTGAATTAGGAATTCGTGGAGCGTTAAAAGATTTAACGGAGTTTGAGGATTATAAAGACGTTCTCTCGCAATTTGAGGAAGGATTATTAGTGCCAGCTACCATTAAAGATGGAATTTATGCCATTCCAGAGACGATGAACTTTTGGGTATTATTTTATCGGGAAGATATTTTAGAGAAATTGGGAATCGAAGTACCAGATACGTTAGAAGAAGTGAAAAATATTTTACCAGAACTTCAAATGCGAGGAATGAATTTTTATTACCCAACGGCTGGTATGATTGCCATGAAAAACTTCCACGGAACAACGCCATTGTTGTTCCAAAATGGAGCAAATCTCTATGGAGATTCTATTTTAAACAATGCCATTACAAGTGAAGAGTCGGTAGAAGGGTTTAAAGAGCTTACGGATTTATTCACTATTTATAACTTGCCAAAAGACATTCCAAGTTTTTATCAACATTTTAGAAATGGGGATCTGCCAATTGGAATCGCGGATATTACAACGTATAACCAGCTATTAAATGCGGCACCAGAAATTGAAAACTCTTGGAAAATTGCAAAAGTTCCAGGAAGCGTTGATGAAGAAAGCGGTGAAGTCGTTCGTTATCAATGTGCGGGAGCAGAAGATATCGTTATGTTTGAATCCAATGAAGAAAGAGAAGCTAAGGCATGGGAATTTATGAAATGGTGGACTTCTGCAGAGATTCAAGCAGAATATGGACAGATGATGCAAATTTCTTATGGCGATGAATATATGTGGAATACTGCCAATACAGAAGCTTTTCGTATGCTTCCATGGAAGAGCGATGATAAAGAAGTTATTTTAGAACAGGCAGAATGGATTATAGAAGCACCACGTGTTCCAGGAAGTTATATGGTAGAACGTGAATTGAGTAATGCCTATAACTCCATTGTTGTAGATGGAAAAACCCTTCGAACGACCCTTGATGATGCGGCAAAAAATATCGATCGAGAAACCGAGAGAAAGTTAGAAGAGTTTGGGTATTTAAAAGATGGGGAAGTGGTAACCGAATATGAAACACCGACCGTTGAAACGGTTCGAAAGATTCTAGGTAAGGACAATTAGGAGGGAGAGAATGGCTACAATACAAGAAACAAGGGGGAAAACCTTGATCGCAAAAAGGGAAAACTCGAACCGAAAAGCATATGTTTTTCTTTTACCCTATTTGCTTTTATTTACAGCATTTATCGTAATTCCAATGATCGTAGCGATAGGGCTTTCGTTTACTAGTTTCGATACGATTCAAACGCCTACGTTTAGCGGATTTATGAATTATGTAACCTTATTTACAAAAGATCAAGTTTTTATGCAAAAGGTACTGCCAAATACAATTGTTTATGCATTGATTGTAGGGCCAGGAGGATATTTATTATCTTTCTTGGTTGCTTGGGCATTAGCACAGTTAGAACCCATATCAAGAACCATTTTAACCGTTATTTTCTATTCTCCAAGTATTACAGGATTAACAGCGATGACTGTACTTTGGAAGGTTATTTTCTCAGGAGATCAGATGGGATATTTGAATAGTATTTTAATGAAAATGGGAGTCATTGATGAACCGATTTTATGGTTAATTGATGTAAGATATTTGCTTCCAATTATGATTATTGTTGCCCTTTGGTCCAGTATGGGAGTTGGTTTTTTAGCTATGTTAGCGGGTATTTTAAATGCCGATGAAAGCCTTTATGAGGCAGCGGCCATTGATGGGGTAAAAAACCGATTTCAAGAAATGATCTACATTACCATTCCAACCATGAAACCACAGATGTTATTTGGTGCGGTTATGGCTATTGTAGGTACGTTCCAAAATGGTGCCATTGGTGTTCAGCTTGCAGGTTCAAACCCAACTCCTCAATATGCAGGACAGTTAATTGTCAACCATATTGAAGACTATGGATTTATTCGATATGAAATGGGATATGCAGCAGCTGTGTCTGTGATACTACTTGCAATTGTATGGATTTTCTCAAAAATATTTGGAAAACTGTTTTCTAGCAAAGACTTGTGATGGGAGGGAAGAAAATGAGCAGTTACCGTGGAAACCGTATTAATCCCCAAAGATTTGAAAAAGGACAAATAAAAATTTTGTTAGTGTTAATCCCACTTGCAATTTTCTTTGGATTGCCAATTGTATTTTTAATTTGTCATGCTTTTAAGCCGATGGATGAATTGTTTGCCTATCCTCCTAGATTTTATGTTGTAAGGCCAACGCTTGATAACTTTGGAAAATTATTAAAAGCATCGTCAACGTCAGGAATTCCAATTAGCCGATATGTATTTAATAGCGTGATTGTATCCGCCATCGTCATTGTTGCCAGTGTTATTTTTGCTACGATGTCAGGTTTTGCACTATCTAAATTAAAATTCCGTGGCAAAAATACGATTTTGGAAATTAACAATGCAGCGTTGATGTTCGTTCCAGTTGCTGTTATGATTCCACGCTATTTAATTGTGGATATTTTAGGGTTAAAAGACACTTATTTGGCCCATATTCTTCCAATTATTGCGTTGCCAGTTGGACTGTTTTTAGTAAAGCAATTTATTGACCAAATACCAGATAGTTTAATTGAGGCAGCCTATATTGATGGTGCTGGAGAGTTTCGAATTTATTGGAAAATTA
>UQVN01000252.1 GCA_900544525.1 uncultured Eubacteriales bacterium | reverse complement strand
GGCGTATTAGTTCTTTTAAATACGGTTGGAGGAGATGTGGAGGCTGGTCTTGCCATTGCAGAGATGATCGCCTCTTTGAGTAAGCCAACAGTTTCTCTTGTTCTTGGAGGAGGACATTCGATTGGCGTTCCTTTAGCCGTGTCTTCTGACTATTCTTTTATTGTGCCAAGTGCTACCATGGTCATTCATCCAGTCCGTTCTGGCGGAATGTTTATTGGGGTGATTCAGTCTTATCGTAATATTGAAAAGATACAAGATAGAATTACAGAATTTGTATCCAATCATTCTGGTATGAGTCAAGAGAGAATGGAAGAATTAATGCTTGATACTTCTCAATTAGTAAAAGATGTTGGGACAATGCTTGATGGAAAAGAAGCAGTAAAAGAAGGCTTAATTGATTCCATTGGAGGAATTAAAGATGCTATGGAGAAATTATATGATATGATTGAACAGACAAAAATATCATAAAAGAAACAAAAAAGGAGTTACTATAATACAAGAAAGGATGAGATTTCCTGATTGTATTTTGTAGCTCCTTTTTTATGGAATTAGGAAACTGTGTTACCTATCATACAAAGTTCCTATTCAGCTGTAATGATAGTTCCTGTCTTTCCTTCATGGCCTTCTAATGCCTTTGTAAGTTCTGTGATAATCGCACGACGTTCTTTGTTATCTCCAATAAAGGAAATAGAAGCAGTTAATTTTGCGCCCGTTGTTTCTTTTGGAAAGAAACCGTTTTCAACATATTCTTTGGCAGTTTTTGTTGAAATATTTTTAAGAACAACTTCTTTTTCTGTTCCTTCATGAATCGTTAAATGTTCGATTCCAGATAAAATCATAAGCTCGTCTACGTTTAAAGCGTTGGCAAGCACCGCACTTGTTAAGTCCTTTTCAATAACTGCGCTAGCTCCCTTTAAATGAACATCTTGACGGAGAACAGGGATTCCACCGCCACCACAAGCGATTACGATGTGCCCAGCATCTACAAGGCTTTTAATAGCATCGATTTCAATAATTTCTTTTGGTTCAGGAGAGGCGATAATACGTTGAAATCCACCTTCCACAGCAACGACATGATTTCCTTTCTTTTTTTCCATTTCCGCTTCTTCTTCTGTAAGAATACGTCCGATTGTCTTTGTTGGTTGGAAGAAAGCATCATCATAAGGATCGACAGCAACCTGAGTGATTACAGTGACAACGGTTTTAAAAATACCACGACGAAGTAATTCTTCGTGAAGAGCATTTTGTAAATCATATCCGATATATCCTTGACTCATAGCAGAACAAACAGACATTGGAGCATTTGTAAAATCGCCATGAATTTTACTAAATTCATTCATAGCACGATGAATCATTCCCACTTGTGGCCCATTACTATGAGAAATAACAACTTGACATCCATTTTCAATTAAATCAGCAACAGAGCTTGCAGCAACTTTTACTGCTGCCATCTGTTCTGGAAGAGTCACTCCTAAAGCACTATGTCCAAGTGCTACTACAACTTTTTTCTTAACCATAACAATACCTCTCTTTTTATTTCATCATTTTTAATAAGGAAATTCGTTGTTTTTATAAACCCCTTATTTTCTTATTAAATTATACAAAAGGATAATTAAAAAAGCAATAAAAATGAACTTTACTTCTTCCTATATTAATAGTACAATATTTTTATAAGCTGTTGGAATTGATAAGACAACAGCTATTGTTATGCCCATTTATTTGAATGGAGGAATGGATAAAAAATTCGTTACAATCAAAAAAGGTGGTAAGCATTTTTTAGAGTTATGTTTGAAAGGAGTATTTGGAATGGCAGCGAGTAAGAAATCAACACCAAAGTCGTCTCAAACAAAGAAAAGGCCGAGTGGTTCAAATAAAACTGAAACAAAGCAAGGAAAGAGAACGACAACATCAACAAGCCAGACAAAAAAGCAGACACCACAACAGGGGGAAGAGAGAAAAGATTTTAGCCAATTTTATGGAGAGATTTTTTTATTAGCATCAATTGCAGTCATGTTATTTTTTATGCTCAGCAATTTTTCTCTATGTGGAAAAATTGGACAAGCAGTCAGTGATACGATGTTTGGATTATTTGGGGGGATTCAGTATATTTTGCCAATTTTAGTCTGTTTAGCAATTGCTTTGCTACTCTCAAATGATTTTAGCAGTCTAGCTATAAAAAAAGTAATTTTAGGTGTAGTTGCGATTATATGTTTGTCTACACTATGGCAGATGATAGTAGAAATTGACGTAGCAAAGTTAGAGGATGCTTATACATATTCAGCGAAACATCATATTGGAGGTGGCTATTTAGGGGCGATGTTTAGTCGTCTGTTCTATCAATATTTAGGTACTTTTGGTGCTTATGTGGCCATTATCGCCCTTTTACTCATTTCTTTTGTATTGATTACAGAACGTTCTTTTGTCTCTTTTGTAAAAGAGAGTGGAGAATTTGTAGCGACCAATGTAAAAGAAAACAGTGCTGTTGCTAAGAAAAGTTTAGATGAGATTCGGGAACAGAGAAAACAAAAGTTAGCCAATAAAAAGCAGATTAAGAAAGTATTTTTAGAGGAAGAGAGAAAAAATCTTGTAAAAGATCCAGAACTTTATAAAAAAACGATGGTGCTTCCAGAGAACGCTACATTGCCTCAAAAATCTCCTCTTTTAATGGATGATAGAGAAGAAAAGAAGGAAAAGAATAAGCCTGAAATTCAAAAACTCACCTATCATAGCGATGGAATTAATTTCGATTTAAATAAGATGCAAGGAAGAACATCTGAAGAAAAACCAAAGAGAAGAGAACCAAATTTTCATTTTTTAAATGATGATATTAAAGAAGTAAAAGAAGACTTTTTTATAAAGAAAGAGGCAGAGAAAAAAGAAGTTGATACTGCTATAAAAAAAGAACAGACAGTCGAATCGAAAAATACAGTCGGTGGCTGGGATTTTGATTCCTTGCCAACGGAAGAAGAATTACTTTTAACAGGGCTTGAAAAAGGTCAAAAGGCAGTAAAAAAAGAAAATCCGATGCTTGAACTATCTCCAGAAAGGCTCAATCAAAAAGATGAAGAAGAAGATTCTGTGGAAATGCCAGATATGAATGGCTTTGTTTTGAAAAAGGCAACAAAGGTGCAGTCAGAGCCAAAGAAAAGAGAAGTAGCTGCCAACGAAAGAGTCGTATCAAAGCGTCCAATTGAAACAAAAGGACAAGAAAGCGATTTGATGCAAAAAGAAGCAATAGAACCGATAGTAAAACCGGTAGTGCCAAAAAAAGAATATCAATTTCCGCCAATCGATCTTTTGAATCGTGGAACGAGAAATGATAATTCGGATACAAAAGAAGAATTGCGTTCCACTGCGTTAAAGTTACAACAGACGTTAGAAAACTTTGGAGTTGGGGTCACAATTACGGATGTGAGCCAAGGACCAGCGGTTACTCGATATGAGCTTCAACCAGAACAGGGAGTAAAGGTGAGTAAAATTGTTGGATTAGCGGATGATATTAAGTTAAATTTGGCTGCTGCGGATATTCGAATTGAAGCACCCATTCCAGGAAAAGCAGCGGTTGGGATTGAAGTGCCAAATAAGACAAATTCAACCGTTATGTTTCGTGATCTAATTGAGAATGAAGAATTTAAAAAATTCCCATCGGATATTGCTTTTGCAGTAGGAAAGGATATTGGTGGGAAAACAGTTGTAACCGATATTGCAAAAATGCCCCATCTTTTAATTGCAGGCGCGACTGGATCAGGTAAATCTGTTTGTATCAATACTTTAATTATGAGTATTTTATATAAGGCAAAGCCAAGCGATGTTAAGATGATTATGATCGATCCAAAGGTCGTAGAATTAAGCACTTATAATGGAATTCCACATTTGTTAATTCCTGTTGTCACCGATCCAAAGAAAGCTTCTAGCGCTTTAAATTGGGCGGTTATGGAGATGACAGATCGCTATAAGAAATTTGCAGAGTATGGCGTGCGTAATTTAAAAGGATATAATAAAAAAGTAGAAGAAGTATTAGCACAAGACGATACGAGAGAAGATGGAGATTTACAAAAACTTCCACAAATTGTCATTATTGTTGATGAGCTTGCGGACTTAATGATGGTGGCTCCAGGAGAAGTAGAAGATGCGATTGTTCGCCTCTCTCAGCTTGCGCGTGCCGCAGGAATCCATCTTGTTATTGCAACACAAAGACCATCGGTAAATGTTATCACTGGTTTAATCAAAGCGAATGTGCCTTCTAGAATTGCTTTTTCCGTTTCTTCGGGTGTGGATAGCCGAACAATTATTGATATGAATGGAGCGGAAAAATTACTCGGAAAAGGAGATATGCTCTTTTATCCATCTGGTTATCAAAAACCAGTTCGTGTGCAAGGAGCATTTATTTCGGATGAAGAAGTATCAGAAGTAGTAGAATTTTTAAAAGAAAATGCAGGAGAGGAAACAGGAGCGTCTACATCAGCAGCCATTGAGGAAAAAATTAATAATGCAACTGTTATGGGAGGAGCTTCTAGTTCGGAACAAGATGAATACTTTATCGATGCGGCTCGATTTGTAATTGAAAAAGAAAAAGACGTGATAAATCA
>UQVN01000251.1 GCA_900544525.1 uncultured Eubacteriales bacterium | reverse complement strand
TATGCACCCATAAATGTCCTCTGTCAGCTTTGTATGTCCACTAATTAAATCATTAATTAAAAAAAGAAAGAAGGAAAAATATGGAAAAAGTAAAATTTGGAACAGAAAAATTTGAATTGACTGTAGATGGTGTAGATTCATTTGCAAAAGAAATGCTTACATTAAGCTTTATTCCCGCGGGAAAAAATTTGAAAGAAATAGAAGACTTATTGCTAGATCCGCAGAATACCAAGCGGATTGAAGTGCTGAATGAATGGGATGAGACAGAACAGGTATTAGCCGGATATGAAGAATTAAAGATCTTAAAGATTACTAAAGACCAGGAATTGGAATACCTCTCCGAAGAAGGAGCAAGAAGAGATGTCATCACGGCGGTCTTAAAAGAAAAAAGTTTAAAGGAGAGTGTAACAAACCTGGAGAAGGGGCAGCAGACCCAGGACGGAGCAATCGCAGAGCTTGCAGAAATCGTTGGAACAATGGCAGAAGGAGGTATGGCATAATGGTGGCTTTTTATGTGGACAAGATCAAAAACAAAATCATGAATCCAGACACAAAGCAGGCGTGGAAGCTGGAAGATGTACCCAATCTATGGAGGGAAAAAACAGAAAAAGCATTGGCAGAGTAAAATGCTTAGGAGCTGTGCGATGTCGATCGGATCCTAAAGGAAAAAAGAAAGGAAAGTGAGGGAAATGAAGAAGAACATGGAAAAATTATTTAACAACTTAAGTATGGTAATCGGTGCGGTAGGAGGAGTTATCGTATACTGGCTCGGAGGGTGGGACATTTTGCTAAAAACGATTCTATTTTTAGCTATAGTTGACTATGCGACAGGTATTTTAAAAGCAGTGCATCAAAATCAGCTCTCATCAGAGATCGGATTCAAGGGATTGCTTAAAAAGATAACAATGTTTATCGTGATTGCAGTAGCATTTGCAATACAAAAATTATTAAATGATACCGTTCCTTTGCGAGAAGTAGTGATAATGTTTTATATCGCGAATGAGGGTATTAGTTTGTTGGAAAATGCAGCTGTTATGGCTCCGATACCGGAAAAATTAAAAAATGTATTATTGCAATTAAGGGAAAATGATTCAGAGGGCGAGTAATCGTCCTCTTTTGCTTAAAAAACGAGGAGAAAGAATATGGGAAGTCAAGAATTTTTAAACATTTGCAAAGCAAAAGTAGCAGATTATTTTAATCAGAATAAAGACAAGACGGATGCATCTGGCAAGATGACTGTGGATGATGTATTTGTGGTTTGGTATTGCAAGACACTGCAAAATCACAAGGCGCTACTTAGTACGCCAGTGAGCGATGGCATGTATTATGAGATCACTTACAATGGAGATAAAAAAGAGATGTACTTTGATGCTTACAAAAAGTGGGAAAATATTAAATTTGATATGTAGATAGCGTGGTATCGCACAGAAAGGAGACAAAATATGAAAATCGGTTTAAGAGGTGGACATTCTCCGCATTGCAAAGGAGCAATGGGGATTTTAGATGAGCAGGCAGAGGTGCGACAAATTTATACAGAATTAAAGCCTATGCTGGAAAAGAAAGGGCATGTAGTAATCGACTGCAACTCAAACGCAAATAACGTAAATGCGGAGCTTGCGGAGGGGACAAATAAGGCAAATACAAACAACTGTGATGTCTATTACACGCTGCACATGAATGCATCCAAAGACGGAAGCGGAAACGGTGTAGAATGCTGGATGTACGATGCATCAAATGAGAACATGAATCAGATTGCAGATCAGATCTGCAAGAATTTTAAGTCAAAAGGATATTATAATCGAGGTAAAAAATTTAATGCAGGATACCACGATCTAAGAGAATCTGCAATGCCGGCAATGATTATAGAGACAATGTTTTGCGACAACGCAGGAGATGCTGGAAGATACGGAAGTTTAACGGCAAAAGGAATTGCGCAGCTGATTGCGGAAGGGATTGATAAAAAGGCAGTATCCGGAGCAACGGACGTTTCCAAACCGAGACCAGAAAACTCTATTGTACCGGGAGCTGGCGGATTAAAAGAACTTGGAAAAGTAGATATCTACTCCGCAGGTTTTACTAATCGATGGTGGCCGGAAGTCAAAAATGCCACAGACTGGGTTGGGGCAGGAGATGGACTACCACTACGGTATCTTGGATTTAGAGTAACTAAAGGGTTTATAAAAGTAAGAGTGTACACAGAGGCGAGCGGATGGCTGCCATATATTATATTTGGCCAGTCTTACAACAAAAATGATCTTGACAACGGTGTTGTAGGAGATGGATCACCGATCCAGGCGATAGAGATGGAATATCTCACTCCAGCAGGATATAAATATAAGTATGTCAAATACTGCGTATCAGACATTAACAATACATCATTCTATCCAGCACAGGTAGACAATCAGCGCGGTGGTGGCCAGGATGGGTATGCAGGAGTTATTGGAGTAGCGGTAGATAAATTTATCGCAGAGATTGTATGATGCAGCCTGGCAAAAAGACCAAAAGAGAAAGTCTGGGATTATTTCCAGACTTTCTCTTTTTTAAGCTTATATTCCATTAATTCCAACAAATAGGTAGGACATTTTCTCGCACCGCTTTTCCAGTCCTGCACGGTCCTATATGGTATTTTAAAATATTCGCTATACTGTTTCATGTTCATGCCGGATTGCTTTAATATGTCTTTAAACTCCACGCTTACTCCTCTTTCTCAAAACCATATAATTTATAAAGATAATCCTCTGCCTCTTCCGCATTATCTCCTGCCGCCCTAAAATATGGCATTGGCTTAAGCTCTTTCTCTTCCACTTGCCGGAATGGAGAGACTAAAAAGGATGCATATTCGCCCGTGCATTTTTGAACCACATAACGATTTTGCAGATTGTTCGCTTTAAACATTTTCTTGATTTTCATATATTTGCCTCTTTCTCCCCGTCATGCCGATAGGACAGCATATGCATTATCTATGCTTCACAGTGATATTTTTTTCGGTTACCGAAGAGTCATCAATATTTCTCACCTCAATAACTTCATATTCGTTGTAATCTTCCCACGCTAAGGTCAATTCTTTTCCGCTTTCGTCAAAAAAATTCACTGGTCTCATTTCATCAAAAAAAGTTCTTTCCATATAATTTTTTAAGTTTTCCATTATATCTTCTCCTTCTTATAATTATTTTCCGTAAACTTCGCTTAAAATTTTGTTGCACATTGTGTTGTATCCGTGTCTAACATTAAAGAAAAGTTTTTGGTAGTATTTTTGATACGATGTTTCATTGTTTCCTTTGAGAAGCTCAATTACAAGTGCTGCATCGGATTCAGAGATGATTTTGTTATATCCTTCCTTGCAAGATTCCCACATGATTACATTTTCCGGATATGCTGCTTTGCAGTCTGCGATTAATGCATCAAACTGAGTATTCATTTTTTTGATCAAGTCACTTGCGAAGCTGATCTGTTTTTCTGTTACGGTCATTCTTGTTTCTCCTCCTTTTGCTTCATTCCATGATTTTTTTAAAGCTTCGGAGATTCCGAATCCTAACTTTTTAACCATTTCCCATGCTCTTTTCATAATTCCTGATAAGTTGTACTTTTTCATCTTTGGTATCTCCTTTGCTTATCTTATGATTATATTATACACGCAATGCGTATATATATATCAATGGGTATAATGCACAAAAAAAGAAGAGAAAAAATGTAATAAATACACAATGATAATAATAGAAAAATGTTAAAACAGTTGATAAATAGGCTAAATACGTCTATTGTATAATTATAGATAACAGCTTATAGCTTAAAAATAGAGAGGTAAAATATGAAAAACAGAACAAAAAAATCTTGCCAAGTGTGCGGAAAACCATTTTACGGCCCAAGTGATTACTTTTACTGTCCGGAGTGTGCGAGAAAGAAAAAAATAGAAACCGTTGTTAAAATAAGAATATGTCAAGATTGTGGTGTCGAGTTTTTTGGAGGTCCGAGAGCTAGGAGATGCCCTGATTGTGCATCCAAAGCAAAAGCAGAAGCATCCAAGCGGTATAAGGAACGTGGCGCGCGAAGGCCATTAGGAAGCGTTGATAAGTGTCAATGGTGCGGTGCGGAATACACAGTCACTTGCGGGAGGCAGAAATATTGCTCTGATAAGTGCCAGCATGAGGCCGTACTTGAATGGCAAAGAGAACATAAGAAAGGTTACAACAAGGTATCCAGGAAATACACTAAGCAGCAGGAAAGGCGAAAACAAGTAAAAAAGATATGTGTATATTGCGGGCGGATTTTCACAAGCGACAAACCGACAAATACATGTTCTGAATATTGCAGAAAAGAGCAAAGAAAACTAACACAATGCATCGCGGATATTAATCGAGGAAATAATCGCAATGTGCAGAAGTATATAGATAGAAGAGAGGAAAGTAGAAAAGAAGTAATAAAAGAGACACAAAAACCAGAGAGTGATAAAGCGTAAAAATCACCCTCCCAGAAAGGGAGGATGAAAAAGAATATATTGTATCACCTGTATTTACCTATTATATTACTGATAACTTCTATGCACACATTCGTCAGTACCGTGATGTTATCAGTAATATAAACAAACAAAAAACTAGGATTTCG
>UQVN01000250.1 GCA_900544525.1 uncultured Eubacteriales bacterium | reverse complement strand
CTCTATTTGAATGTTTTATTTTTACTATTGTATTCTTCAAACTCTCTACGTTTCACTAATTTCTTTTTACCAATCAT
Organism: uncultured Eubacteriales bacterium; assembly: GCA_900544525.1. GTDB lineage: Bacteria > Bacillota > Clostridia > Lachnospirales > Lachnospiraceae > Scybalomonas. The sequence continues at coordinate 4,568 of UQVN01000250.1, read as the reverse complement.
CATTAGAAATGGGCAGTTTGGATTTTTTAATTTCTCTCTAATAAGATTTTCTCCAATGTTTGAATACTTGGCCGCTTCTTCTACTGTTAAATTCATTTTTACCCAAATAGGAATTTGTTCATTCATAAATAACCCCCTGGATCTTTGTATAAAATTTATTCTTTAGTTGTTGTATTTATGTATATCAGTAAACACAATGGTTTATGCTCACTGATATACATAAAAAATAAATGTTGTCTCTGACAAGTCTGGTAAGGACTTCATATCTCACATTTTCATATTTGTGGATTTCCCCATTCTTATGGGTGAACTGCACTCTATCCGTCGTCTGCTCTTACACAGATCGCCGCTCCTTTCCCGGCAAGGGAAGCAACTATGCAGAAGTATCATTATTCCTCAACTCTTCGCCACTTCTGGTTAGGTCATCGCATCAGATTTACCATATCTGATTGACATTTATCTTTTATCGCTGCTATCTCACGACAGGTCAAGGCGAAGATCAATGTCGGCTCACTTCGTTGGGTTTTGTATCAAATACAACTATGCAGTTTTCAAGGAACTTTTTCTGTCTTTATAAGACAGTATTTTTTTATAAAAAAAATGCGTAACTTATAACATCATACACACATTTTATGATAATTATTATACATTCTTTTAAAGACAAAGTCAAGTTTTAATCGTCTGTATAAGACGATTATCTTTTTTATAGTTTTCAAAAAATATATAATCAATTCATGGAGGTTTTTATTAATGAATAGAGTTAAAGAATTAAGATTAGAAAAAAATTGGACACAGGAATATCTAGGAAAAAAACTTAATGTTCAGGACTCTGCTATTTCAAAATATGAAACCGGAAGAGCTAACATGACAGAAGACACACTTATCATTCTTGCAAAACTTTTTGATGCTTCGATAGATTACATAGTTGGATTATCAGCTATAAGAAAACCTGAATTATTTCTAAAATCCGAAAATCTATCAGAGGATGAAAAGCGAGTATTAGAATACTACCGAAGACTAGACGAAGAAAACCAGGACCTCATTAGAGGCACCATGGTTCAATTATATAAAGAACAAAAAAAAGAGATGGAGACCCCATCTCAGCAAATTTCATAACTTATGTTCCACTGGAACATAAGTCTGGAACCCAGGTGTTTATGCTGGTTCCAGACTTTTTTACATTTTTATTAATACGCTTTTTACGCTAATGTAATGCCAACCCTTCTTTGTAGACAATCTCTATATAAGAAAATTAATTATACATTTGAAAGGACTTCCTTCATTTTTTCATCGATACGCATATCTTTTATTTTGAAACCAACAATAGAGCATACAGTTTGCTTATCTCTTTCATCATATTGAACATTAGACAGATAGCCATAAATATTTTGTTTCAAAACTTTCTTTGAAAATGCATCTAATTTATTCTTTCCGCTATACAGATTCTGTAATTCTTTTACTGGAAGCGGTCCATTGGATATTCTTATTAGATATTCAATTCGTACCATATCAAAAAACTTAGAATTAATCAATTCTTGATATTCTGCCATCTCTTTATCTAGTCGGTCACACTGAAGACAAAATGAAAGATGACTTACATTAACTGAAATAAATTGCAACCAAAAATTACTAAGTAGCCCTTTTACTTGTTGTTTAAAACTACTTTTTATTTTAAGTATTTCCTCATCCTCATCCTTTATCTTTTCATCAATAGATAATATAAATCCATCAATTAACATTCTCGTACAATCGCATAACATTCCAATGGATTTCAAGGAAGATTTTGTCATTAACTTCAAAATATTAATTCTCGGTTCTCTCTTGATCTTTGATGAATAGTTCTTTAAAACTTCTCCTAAAAATTCGTTTATTCTTAATAATTGAGCAAATTCTTTGTAATACTTATTCTGTATTTTTTCTTTTTCTTCTTTAGATTCTTCCTCTAATTCTTCGAGGGCATCCTCTAAAATAGCTCTTCTTTCTTGAATTTTGGGCATATTCCTATTTTCAGGAATATCAAAAATTTTGTCTAATTTCAAGTTGATATCAGCTTCTAATTTTTTTATCAAATTTCTTTGATCTTCATAATCAAAGTCTTCGTATTTCTGTAATAGTCCTTGAGTTATCTTTAATATACGAGGTAATATATCATACTCAGTGTTAAGACTAAATGCCAAGAACAACGCTATATTAAAGTTAATTTCTTTTGACAAATCAGAGAAAATTTGTGTAATGATTTCAGTTTGCTTCTCATGATTCATTTGATCGGTAATATAACTTCCTGTAAAATAATAATACATATAGTTATATTTAAATCTATATTGATCTCCTTTTCGTTCTAAGATTTGATGTTGCACTAATTTTTCTACAGTACCTAGAACAGAACCCTTTGTTCCTCGATATTCCTCGTTATAATTATATATGACTCTTGTCAAAAAACTTTCCTCTACATATAGCTTTGTATCATTTCTATACATTTCAAAAGCAAATTGTTGTAAAACAGTTTTATACATTGTTGCTTCATTTGCATCACGATGCGAAATATCACTAATCTTACTTGTGATTATATTTTCATATACAAACGAATATTTACTAAAATCAGCATTAATAGTCTCATGACTATCTAAGTATGATAAGACCATTAAGAACTCAATTGGGGTTTTATTAAAGTATCCTTTCCTCATAACACTTTGAACATGCTCAAGTTTATTTTTTCTCTTTGCATCAAAACACTGGCTATTAACGTCCTGATCCGGATCGGACAAAAGCAACCATTTTTCTACAAGTTTTCGTCGTCCATACTGTCTTAATTCTGTTATTGTTAATGTTGAGAACTTTTCTGCAATAAAGTCTTTAGTTTCTATATTCTTTAGGAAGCTCAAAATATCATTACGCAAATTATTAGTGATCAAAACCGTTCCAAATTTATTTGTAAGATACTCCAAAAGTTTTTTTATACTTTTATCCTGGAGTTTGATTTCTTCAAAATCATCTATTAAACAAACTTTTTTTTCTGGCTTAATTTGCATAATATATTCATCATCTAAATTATTATAATGATTTTTATATAATTGAGAAATTGTTTCATTCATCTCCTCTCCATCTACGGAGTTAATATCTGCTATTTTCATAAAAATCGGAAATTTATCTCTGTCATAAAAAGCCTTAAATAAATGTTTTAGCAATGCAGATTTTCCAAATTCTTTTTCACCAGAAATTAGCACAAACTTTTTATTTTCTATAAAGTTTAAAACCCCTTCCTCATCTTTATAGAAAGTTTCTTGCTTTTTATTTTTTGATGATGCACCTCGTAAAAGAGGAAAAGCATAGATATCACTTAGAAGTAACTTTTGTCTATTCTTACTTTCTATCATATCCAATTCTATATTTTCTAAAAACTCTAACACTTCTTTTTTTATCTGTATTCCACTTTTTTTGTATCTATTCCTTATATATTTTTCTGCCTTTGTCTTCAGTAGCTGTTTGTATAATTTCCCATCCCATAGATATGAAAAAAATATTTGACTATTACTTTCTAAATCCACTTTAAAAATATTAAATCCACTTTGGTCAGGATTTTGCTCACTATATAATTGATTACCTTTTATATAATAGTTTGAAGCAGCATTAAAATTTTCTTTATGTACATAGTCTGTATTATGATCATGTCCAACCAAAATAATGTCAGTACTATTTTCCGCATATTTATTCCACACTTCTGTACTCTCCCAATCAAACCAAGAAACATCATGATGTGCTAGAGTAATAGTTATATCGGATTCACTTCCATCCTTATATTCTGGTAAGAATATTTTCATATGCCCTTTTACCTCATCTATCTTCGAACACCACGCTGTATTAAAACAATCTATAAAAACTGATACTTTTTCCTTTTGCAAAAAAAATGCATGTTCCGTAAATATAGAATTATCTAAAACTGACACACAGGAAATAATCGAATCTAACTGATCAAATTCTTTAATAAACTTAAAATAGTTATCCTGGATACTCGTACAACTTTTAATTAAAATTTCCTCCGACATATCAATGTCAGTGTTTTTTAAAACTGCATCTCTTACTACGGATTGTTCGCTGTTGAAATTACAATCATGATTACCTGGCACAAAAGCAAAATAAATAGGTACCTCATTATACCTATTCTTTATAGTATTGATAATTTCTTCAAATAATAACATTGCCCAATTATATTGGTCTTTTTCTCCAGAAAATGTTATATCTCCTGTGATACAGAAAATAATTGTAGTATTTTTTGGATTAATTATATGTTTATTTATTACATTCCCAATGGATTCGCATCGTTCTAATAAAATATCAAAATCCTTTTCCGTATCTAAATGAATATCTGTTAAATGAGCTAGTAGTAACTCCATATTTCATCCTTTCTGTGCATTTAAAATTACTTTTATCTTCCAAAATATATTGTTTTCTGTATATATTTTATAATTATACCATGTTTCTATTATTACAGGAATATGACACAAGGGAGAAATATGAGTGTCGGGCGGCGAATTAAAGTTCCAACCGACTGCAATTCTACCGCAAATTAA
>UQVN01000249.1 GCA_900544525.1 uncultured Eubacteriales bacterium | reverse complement strand
ATTATAATACAAAACAATTGAATAAAAATCTTCAGGGCAGGGTGAGATTCCCGACCGGCGGTAAAGTCCGCGAGCGCCTAAGCGCATGATTTGGTGAAATTCCAAAACCGACAGTAAAGTCTGGATGAGAGAAGAGAAAAATCAATTATCGTTGTTTTAACTGAAATCATTTTTATTGTTTTGAGATGAATTTGATAACAGATAAAAGTAGATAATTGAAATTAGAAGGAAATAAGTAGCTCTGAAATGATTTCATTTTCATTTCGGAGCTTTTTTGTTTACGCGAAGGCAACAAAACAAAAACGATACGTTATCCTTTGAAAGAATGTTGAATCAAAAAAATGTTTAAAAAATAACTAGGAATCAACAAGAAACAAGTCCCTGAATGAAAACAAAGTAGGAAGAGAATATTTTGTTTTTTCAGGGATTTTTTTATATGATAGGAAATTTTGGTGCCTATCCTATAAAAAAGCACTGCGTGCAAACAATATCTGAAATAAAGGAGGAAAATATTATGGAGCAAGAGGAAAACTATATGAGATATGCACTTCAATTAGCAAAAAAAGGAATCGGATATGTGAATCCGAATCCTCTAGTTGGAGCCGTTCTTGTAAAAGAAAATCAGATTATAGGAGAAGGATATCATAAAAAATTTGGTGGATTGCATGCAGAAAGAGAGGCATTTCAAAATACAAAAGAGTCAGCAAATGGGGCTACTCTTTATGTTACATTAGAGCCTTGTTGTCACTATGGGAAAACACCCCCTTGTACCGATGTGATTATAGAAAGTGGAGTGAGTAAAGTTGTGATTGGGTGTAGTGATCCAAATCCAAAGGTAGCAGGAAAGGGAATCGAACAGCTTAAAAAACATGGAATACAAGTTCAGGTTGGAGTGTTAAGAAAAGAGTGCGAAGAGTTAAATCGTATCTTTTTTCATTACATAAAAACAAAAACCCCTTATGTTTTAATGAAATATGCCATGACATTAGATGGGAAAATAGCAACGGTTATTGGAGAATCAAAATGGATCACAGGTGAGAAAGCAAGAGAAGAAGTACAAAGAACAAGGCATCAGTATTCGGCGATTATGGTAGGAATTGGAACGGTGATAAAAGATGATCCAAGTTTGACTTGTCGTATTCCAAATGGGAAAAATCCAATCCGAATTATTTGTGATACCAATTTAAAAATCCCTCTTCACTCAAAAGTTGTACAAACGGCAAAAGAAGTAGAAACATGGATTGTCACTTGTAAACAGGAAAGAAACAGAGAAAAAGAAATGGTATTAAAAGAAGCAGGATGTACTTTGCTTTCTTTTTCACCGAAAAAACAAGAAAAAGAGGGAGAAAATAAGATGGGAATTCCATTAAAAGAATTAATGGAAGAATTAGGGAAAAGAGGAGTAGATAGCGTATTACTAGAAGGTGGAGCAGAATTAAATGCCAGTGCATTAAAAGAGGGGATTGTAAATCGAGTGCAAGCATATATTGCGCCAACTCTATTTGGTGGAAAGGAAGGAAAGACACCAATAGGAGGAATGGGAGTGTTTCAAGTGGAACAAGGAATTCATTTAAAAGAGGTAACAATTAAAAACATAGGAAGAGATTATGTCATAGAAGGGGAGGTGGGATCTTGTTTACAGGAATCATAGAAGAAAGAGGAATCTTACAAGAGGTACAAAGAAGTGTTAACTGTGCGAAGGTAACGATACAAGCAAAAAAAGTATTAGAAGAAATACAATTAGGAGATAGTATTGCTGTCAATGGTATTTGCTTAACAGTTACGAGTTTTACAAAAGATGTTTTTACCGCAGATGTTATGCCAGAAACATGGAGAAGATGCTCTATTAGCCAGTTGAATAATGGACAGATTGTCAATTTAGAAAGAGCCATGCCGAGCAACGGAAGATTTGGAGGACATATTGTATCAGGGCATATCGATGGTATGGGAAAAATTCAAGGAATCAAACAAGAAGAGAATGCGGTGTTATATGAAATTTTGACAGAAGAGAAAATATTGCAATATGTGGTAGAGAAAGGTTCTATTGCAATTGATGGCATTAGTTTAACAGTAACGAATGTGACAGATAAAAGTTTCTTTGTATCTGTTATTCCACATACTGTTCAAAATACAAATTTAAAAGAAAGAAAAAAAGGGGAATTTGTTAATTTAGAAGCGGACTGTATCGGAAAATATGTATCAAAATTTTTAGGTTTAACCAAAAAGGAAGAAACGATTACAGAGAAATTTTTAATGGAACATGGTTTTTTATAAAAGATAAAAAAGAAAGGATGATGTATTATGAAATTCAATACAGTAGAAGAAGCATTAGAGGAATTAAGACAAGGAAAGATTATTTTAGTAACCGATGATGAAGATCGAGAAAATGAAGGAGATTTTATTTGTGCTGCAGAGTTTGCAACGACAGAAAATGTGAATTTTATGGCCACTTATGGAAGAGGACTTATTTGTATGCCAATGAGTGAATCTCTTGGAAAAGAACTTAAGTTGCCACAAATGGTAACAACGAATACCGATTCTCATGAGACTGCATTTACAGTTTCGATTGACTTTATCGATACGACGACGGGAATTTCAGCTGAAGAAAGAGGTTTGACAGCAAGAAAATGTGTAGAAGTGGGTATAAAACCAGAACAGTTTCGAAGACCAGGGCATATGTTTCCATTGATTGCTAAGAAAAATGGAGTGCTAGAACGAAATGGACATACGGAAGCAACTGTCGATCTGATGCGACTTGCTGGTTTAAAAGAATGTGGACTTTGTTGTGAAATTATGAGAGACGATGGAACCATGATGAGAACAAGTGAATTGATGGAATTAGCCCAACAATTTCAAATAAAAATGATAACCATTCAAGCGATTCAAAAGTATCGAAAAGTCAAAGAAAAGCTTGTTGAGCGTTCCGCAGTCATTCAATTGCCAACGAAATATGGTACATTCAAAGCTTATGGATATGTGAATGTATTAAATGGAGAGCATCATATGGCATTAGTAAAAGGTGAAATTGGAGATGGAAAAGAAGTGTTGTGTCGTGTTCATTCCGAATGTTTAACAGGAGATGTGTTTGGATCTTCTCGTTGTGACTGTGGAGAACAATTACAAATGGCATTGCAACAGATAGAACAAGAAGGAAGAGGAATCCTTTTATATATGCGACAAGAAGGAAGAGGTATTGGTTTAATCAATAAATTAAAAGCGTATGAATTACAAGAAAATGGTATGGATACATTAGATGCAAATTTAGCTTTAGGATTTCAGGGAGATTTAAGAGAATATTACATAGGAAGTCAGATTTTAAAAGATCTTGGAGTGAAAACATTAAGGCTTTTAACAAATAACCCAGATAAAGTATATCAGTTAGAGGATTATGGAATGGAAATTGTGGAGCGAATTCCAATTGAAGTAAAAGCAAATCCTTACGATCGATTTTATTTAAAGACAAAAAAGAATCGAATGGGGCATATATTTCAATATGAATTTTAAAAAAGATGGATATTTCTATTGATAAATCAAAGGGATTTCCAAATAAGTTTCGTAATAGCAGTTATAGTTTTTCATGAAAATAGACATGGATTAAAAATAAAATAAAAAGAATGGAGAAAGAAAATATGAATATTTTAGAAGGAAAATTAATAGCCAGTGAAATAAAAGTAGGAATTGTAGCAGGAAGATTTAATGAATTTATTACTTCAAAATTGATTTCAGGGGCAGTGGATGGATTAAAGAGACATGGAGTAGAAGAAAATACTATTGATTTAGCATGGGTTCCAGGAGCGTTTGAAATTCCCGTTATTGCATCAAAGATGGCAAAAAGTAAAAAATATGATGCTGTTATTTGTTTAGGAGCGGTTATTCGAGGAAGTACAAGTCATTATGATTATGTATGCAATGAAGTGTCAAAAGGGATTGCTCATGTATCGTTGGAAACAGGAGTTCCAGTGATGTTTGGGATTTTAACAACAGAAAATATTGAGCAAGCCATTGAAAGAGCTGGAACGAAGGCAGGAAATAAAGGATTTGAATGTGCAGAAGGAGCCATTGAAATGGTAAATTTAATAAAATGTCTTGAATGATAAGGAGATAAAGAAGTAGAAAAAGAGAAATTTATAAAAAATAGCAATTGATTTTCCATTCCTATGATAAAATAAAATAGAACATAGAGATCACCATAAGAAAAAAGGAAGTGAAGCTTATGACAATAGAAGAATTAAAGAAGAGGAATGGGATCTATTTTGAAAATATCCAAGAGGGATTTAACCAATATGAAAGTACCGTAATAACGAGGGATGCGACACAAGCGTATCATAATTTTTTCAATATGTGGGTGGCACGAGGGAGAAAAGACATCTATGTAGATTTTTACTATTTTGTTATACCAAACGAAGCAAGAGAAAAAATAGATAGCATTTTATCAAAAGAGGAAAAGAACTATTTAGCACAGTTAAAAAAGGAAAAAGGGCAAATTATTTTTCCAATAGAAGAAATGCTCTTAAACATTGTAACTAAGCTAAATGAAAAGGAAATGCTATTTTCAACCATTTATGTGACAGGAGAGGTGCCAAGCACATGGTGGGGAAACTATGAGAAACAATATGTTGTTTTTCAAAATCAAAAACAAGGTAGAAACGATAAGACAATTATTTTATAGGGGAGCATTTCTAGTATGAAAA
>UQVN01000248.1 GCA_900544525.1 uncultured Eubacteriales bacterium | reverse complement strand
AATTCCAATTGGCAACTGCCATAACAGCTGATATTGCATAAAATAATTTTTTCTTAAGTCTTGTAATCCTTTATAGCTCCTTACATAAATAGCCCCTTTACATTCATCTACTTCTTGAAAAAAGGAAATTGGATCTAAAATATGATAAAATAATAATGATTTCTTTTCTTCCATAAAAAAACCTCCTGTCACTTGTTATATTCAACATAAAACAAAGGATGTTACACAACAAGTAACAGGATGTTACATCTTTTTATTCATGATTCTCTTTTGGAAATTTCCCCTTCATCCATTAATCTTCTAGCCAATACTTCAATAATAAAAATAACTGGCACTTGAGATGTAATATCATAATAATCCTCTATCATCTTTTTTTTCAAATGATAGGAAATATTCCAATCAGCCATTTTAGCAATGGTAGAATTTTTCTCATTGGTGATGCTAAGCACTTTACATTTATGCTTTTGAAAACGATGTAAAAGCTCTATCACACCTTCTGATTCTCCTGAAACAGATAACGCTACAATTACCGTTTCCTCTAAAACATCATGTAACACTGGATAATAAGCATCTTCAATACTAAAGGAAATTTTTCCAAAATTAGAAAAATATCTTGCTCCATATTTTCCAAGGTTTCCAGAAGTTCCAAGACCAATAAAAATCACCTTTTGGGCGGGTTTTAATAACTCTACCGCCTTTTGAATTTCTCGTTCAAATGCATCGGTATTGACTCCTTGAAAATAATGTAAAATCTCAGCTAAGTCATTTTTAGGTTTTACTTCTACTTCTTTTTGAATATATCTTTTAAACTTCTCCTGAAATTCTTTATAACCTTCACAATCTAATTTATGACAAAATCTCAAAATAGACGTTGTTGACACATGAACTTGATTTGCTAACTGTCGAATGGTTAAATAAATAATTGTTTCTTTTTTCGCCAGCACATATTGATAAATTTTAATTTCCATTTCATTTAATCTTTGAATCTGTTCATATGTAAACAACTCCATACTTTCTCCTTCTGTCCTATGTCAATTCATAGTTTACTATAATTATTTTTGTAAATTATTGTTTCATCTCATTCTTTTTTTCTATTATAAGTCTTATAGATTTTTGTAACAACCCCACTTAACACCAAAAGTGCTAAAACGTTTGGTATTACCATAAGTCCATTGAAAAAATCAGATAGTGTCCAAACAAAATTAACCTTTAACGTGGATCCAACAATAATAAAGATCAATACAAGGCCAGAATAGATTCGACTTGCCTTTTTCCCAAATAAATATTCTACATTGATTTTTCCAAAGAAATGCCAACCAAGAATCGTTGAAAAGGCAAAGAATAAAAGGCAAATTGCCACAAAAATATCACCAAAATTTTTAAAGCTACTCATAAAAGCTACCTGTGCCAACGCCGTTCCATCTTTCCCAGACTCTAACGCTCCCGTTGTCAAAATGGAAAACACTGTTAAGTTTAGTACAACAAATGTATCAATAAATACACTGACCATAGCAACTAATCCTTGCTTATGAGGATTTTCTGCACAAGCTCTTGCATGTGCGTGTGGAGTAGAACCCATACCCGCTTCATTAGAGAAAAGTCCTCTTGCTACGCCATATCGAATTGCAGAACGCACAGTAATCCCTGCTCCTGCCCCAAGCATGGCTCTTGGTTGAAAGGCACATACAAATATCATTTTAAAAGCGGTTGGTATAGCGGATGCATGCATAAAAATTACAATTAGACTTCCACAAATATAAATAGCAGCCATACATGGAACAAATTTTTCTACAACGGATGCCAATCGATCTGTCCCACCAATAAAAATAATACCGGCTACTACTGCAACACAAATTCCAATAATAATCGGTGGAATTTCAATATTTCGGTTGGCAAATACTTCTTTAAACGCAGAGCCAATGGAGTTGGACTGAACCATATTTCCCATAAAACCAAGTGCTAATATAATAAAAACAGCAAACGCTCCCGATAAAATTTTCCCAAGAGTCCCTTTAAACGCAGCTTGGATATAATATACAGGCCCTCCTGTCACTTCCCCCTCTACTGTAGTTTTAAATTTTTGTGCAAGAGTTGCCTCCGAATAAATGGTTGCCATTCCGAAGAATGCACTTAACCACATCCAGAAAATTGCTCCTGGACCACCGCCGATTAAAGCAGTTGCTGCCCCTGTTAAATTACCAGTTCCCACTTGCGCTGCAATTGCAGTTGCAAGAGCTTGAAACGGGGACATCTCTCCTTCTTTCTTCTTATTATCTTTTAAATGAATATTACCAAAGACTAATTTCATGCCTTCGCCTAACTTACGCACTTGGATAAATTTCAACCGAATAGTAAAATAGATTCCTGTACCACATAATAGCACAAGGAGTACTGAGTTCCATAATAGATCATTGATTTTTGTTACTAGACTTAATACTGTTTCCATACTTATTCTTCCTCTCTAAATTTGATTATTTTGATCCGCAATACTTAAATCGCTCAGAAGAATTAATTGGAATTCCTTTTCATCGATATATTTTCTCCTCTTTACATTCTAACTATTGCGAACAAACGATGAGCAAACACAGTTTATGAGTTTCTCACGTTCGTGGGCGGCGTCAAACGATGAGTCACACATTTTTTGTGTTTCTCACATTCACCTGACTTATGCCTTCCACGCAAAAAGAGCTGATAATTATCAGCCCTCTAAAGAGTAGAACATTTGCATTTTTCTGATATGCCCTGTCCTTTTGCCTGAGAGATTAACAAAAGAATGTAAGTCTGACATCCTTTTGCCGTACACCTTCGGCGCTTCTTTTATGAAGACTCTCCAGAGTGTCTATTTCCTTTCATAGACTTCTTTACTTTAACACGGCAAAGGGATCTTTGCAAGCAAAATTTGTAATTTTATGCTATTCTTCTTAATATTTACAATCAACAAGATTATTTTTTAGTAATTTTATGAATTTTTTCTCAAATCCATTCCATATCCATTTTTTGCACCATATCGATACTATCTTCTATTTACCATAAAATACTAGCAATTTTTAATTGTCCATTTTGTTCCACTAAAATCATCTGATTGGTGCCATATTCCACAACTTTTCCCTCATTGTTTGTATAACTCTTTTCATAACGGCTTGCTACTAAATATCCATTTTCCGTTTCAATCTTTTCATATTCTATCTGTTTTTCTATAAATCCATTGACGAAGAACTCTTTATTGTTTTTCAAAATCATTGTAAATTGTCTTACATATTGAATGGGTGTTTGTTTCTCAAACTTGCCCTCATTTTCTTCTAATAAACTAGCATTTTCTAAGAAAAGAGATAAAAAATCGTTTTCTTTAAATTCCTCTATTTCTCTAAAAGAAATTGTATTGTAAAAATGTGTTAAAAATTGTTCTACCATATTACTTTCCTTTCCACCGTTACTATTTTTTGTTTCCAAAAGTTTTTCTACATCGAAAGATACCAGCTTCTTTTGTAATCGTAATAAAACCAGTTCGTTTTATTTTATCCTCAATAAATTGTTTAAACTGCTCGGTACGCCCATCTAATAACTCTCTTTGGTTCCCATGACAGGACAATACATAATTTACAATTGGTTCTGCCTCATCAACAACTAAAGAGTCTTCATACTTACAAAACTCCACTTCTTGAAACTGTTCTTCTAAATAGACTCTTCCATTTTCCATTCCAAACTGTTCATAGAGATTCACTTCTGATAAACGAATCTTTTTATCAAATTCTTGTACCATTTCTGTAATCTCTCTCATATGATTTTTTCCATAAGTGCTACAAATGAAAATTCCATTTTCTTGCAACACTCTAGCAACTTCTTTTATTGCCTGTTTGATATCTTTCATATAAAACATCACATGATTAGCGATTACAAGATTAAAATACTCGTCTGGGAACAACAACTGTTGTCCATCCATCACTACATAGTCAAAACAAAAATTGTTTTTTAAATTTTCTCTTGCTTCCGCTATCATTCCCTTTGAGAGATCAGAAAGAACAATATGCTTCCCTTTTAACTGCTCCTGTAAAGCATGAAACCATAGTTCTCCACTTCCACATCCAATTTCTAGTATGTTATCCACTTTGTTTAGAGGCAATTGTTCATAAAGCCACGGAAACCACCCCTTTTTATTGGTGGAATACTTTCGATGCAACTCAATTCGAATTTCTAAATTAGTGGCAGTTTGGTATTGTTCTAACAAACTTTTTTCTAAATTGGTTATATGAATCAAGTGAAGGATCTCTTCCCAATCCACACGATTCTTTTGATGTAATAACTGCTGTGCTTCGCAAAGTGCTTGCTCAATTTGCTCTAAATGTTCCTTTTTTTGTCGAATTAACTTTAACTGCATTTGAAAAGATTCTGCCATATCCGATACCCCACTTTGTAATGGCATCGTTCGAATTTCCTCTAAGGAAAATCCTAAATACTTTAGAACTAAGATTCTTTGCAATTTTACAAAATCTTCATCGGTATACAGACGATATCCAGACTCACTCATATGACTTGGTTTTAGTATATTTTGTTTATCATAATAACGAATGGTTCGCACAGTTACCGATGCCATTTTTGCAAATGTTCCTGTTGTGTAATACTTTTTTTCTCGTTGCTTTTCCAACACCATTCTCCCTTCTAAAAAGATGACCATAGGCAGAAATCTCTTTCTAGCCCGATGGTCATCTCCTTTTTTATCATTTTTTTCTTTTTCTA
>UQVN01000247.1 GCA_900544525.1 uncultured Eubacteriales bacterium | reverse complement strand
TCATTTATGTGAGGAACTCGCAAACTGTGTTTCTCATAATCTATGTGAAAGGCTGGCAAGGTGTACTTTTCATCGTTTAAGTGAGGAACTAGTAAAGTATGTTTCTCATAGTATATTTTTGAAAAGTGAGGTGAATCGATGGATACTTCAAAAGAAAAAGAAAAAACATTACAAGGATTGTTAATGGAATTAGTCCATAATTATTTTTTAAAAGCTTATAATCAAATGGAGAAATATGCTCTTCATCCAGGGCAGGCAGCAGTCATAAAGGAAGTAGGCAAAAACGAAGGAATGAGCCAAAGAGAATTGGCAGATGCCCTTCATATTAAGCCACCAACAGTTGCTGTTAGCATTAAGAGAATGGAGAAGGGTGGCTTTTTAGAGAGAAAAACAGATAAAAAAGATCAAAGAGTAACACGAATCTATTTGACGGATTATGGAAGAGAGATCTATGATGAATTGACTAAACTTTTTAAAGAGAATGAAAAGGCACTGTTTCAAGGATTTGAAGAAGGCGAGATCTATCTTTTTAAGAGATTTTGTAAGCAGATCATTCAAAATATCCATGATACGACGCCAGAAGATGTAAAACAGTCAGAAATGCCTTTTGGTGAGTTATGTAGACGTGAAAGAAAGTAATAAAAGACAGAGGTGAAAAGGCGATGCTGAAATTAGTAAAGTATCTAAAAAAGTCAGCAGGAATTATAGTGGTAATTATTGCATTATTATTCTTACAGGCTTATTGTGATTTATCGCTTCCAAGCTATACATCTGACATTATTAATGTTGGTATTCAGCAAGGAGGAATTGAAGATGCTGTTCCAAGCCAGATTCGCGATGAATCATTAAAACAGTTGTTTTTATTTATGACAACTAAGGAACAGCAAGTAGTGCAAAAGCATTATGAACAAAAAGAAGATGGAATATGGGAACTGAAAGACGTTACGAAAGACGAACGTGAGGAGTTAAATTCTATTTTCGCACAACCGATGATGATAGCCTTAACATTAAGTGCGGATTCTGAAGAAACAAAGCAGATGAAGGAGCAAATGCAACTTCCAGAAGGCGTAAGTATTTTGGATGCAATGATGCAGATGCCACAAGAACAATTAGATCAAATGAAAGGTCAGATGGCAGAGCAGATAGAGAATATGCCAGAGATGATGGTAGATCAGGCTTCTATTTCTTATGTGAAAGCAGAATATGAAGCACAGAATATGGATTTGGATCAACTCCAAAATAATTATATGAAGATAACAGGAGTTAAAATGGTAGCTATGGCTCTTGTTATTATGTTAGCTTCTGTTAGTGTAGCTTTCCTTTCTTGCCGTGTAGCAGCTGGATTTGCAAGAGATGTAAGAGAAGACGTATATAAAAAGGTTGTATCTTTTTCTAATGCAGAATTTAATAAATTCTCAACTGCTTCTTTAATTACAAGAAGTACAAATGATGTTCAGCAAATTCAATTAGTTATGTCCATGATTTTCCGTATTGTACTTTATGCGCCAATTCTTGGAATCGGTGGTTTTATGAAAGTATTAAATACGAATACCTCTATGGCTTGGATTATTGTATTAGCCGTTGGAGCAATTTTACTCGTTGTACTTGTTTTATTCGCAGTTGCGATGCCAAGATTTAAGAGATTACAGACATTAATTGATAAAATGAACTTAGTAACGAGAGAAATTTTAACAGGTCTTTCCGTTATTCGTGCATTTAGCACAGAAAAACACGAAGAAAAACGTTTTGAAGATGCAAACCAAACGCTTACAAAAACAAACTTATTTGTTAACCGTTGTATGACATTTATGATGCCAACAATGATGTTAATTATGAACTTAATTACATTATTAATCGTTTATGTAGGAGCACATAGCATTGATGATGGATTAATGCAAGTTGGTGATATGATGGCATTTATTCAATATACAATGCAAATTATTATGTCATTCTTAATGCTTACTATGATGTCCATTATGCTTCCAAGAGCGAGCGTTTCTGGTACTCGTATTAGCGAAGTTCTTCATACTCCACTTACAATTCATGATCCAGAAAAAGATAAGATTAAAGAGGAATCAAAAGAAAGCAGTGTGGAATTTAAACATGTATCTTTTGCTTATCCAGGAGCTTCTGAAAACGTATTAACGGATTTAAACTTTGTAGCAAAGCATGGAGAAACAACTGCTATTATTGGTAGCACAGGTAGTGGTAAATCAACACTCGTTAATTTAATTCCTCGTTTCTTTGATGTAACAGAAGGGCAAGTCCTTGTAAACGGTGTAGATGTTCGTGATATGAAACAGCATGAACTTCGTGATAAATTAGGATATGTACCACAAAAAGGAGTGTTATTCTCAGGAACGATTGACTCAAATCTTCGTTATGGTTGTGAAGATGCTTCAAAAGAAACCATCCAAAAAGCAGCCGAAATTGCACAGGCAACAGAATTTATTTCTGCTAAAACAGAAGGATTTGATTCTCCAATTGCACAGGGTGGTACCAATGTTTCTGGTGGACAAAAGCAAAGACTTTCTATTGCAAGAGCCATTGCAAAAAATCCAGAAATTTATATTTTTGATGATAGTTTTTCTGCTCTTGACTATAAAACAGATGTTGTATTACGTCAGGCATTAAAACAAGAAACAAAAGATGCAGTAACGATTATTGTTGCTCAGCGTATTAGTACCATTTTACATGCAGAACAGATTCTTGTATTAGATGAAGGTCGCATTGTTGGAAAAGGTACTCATGAAGAATTGATGAAAACTTGTGATGTATATCGTCAAATTGCGATGTCACAGCTTTCAGAAAAAGAGTTAGGACTTGGAAAGGAGGCAGGAGATCATGAGTGATGCACCAAGAAAAGGTCCGATGGGACGTGGTCAGATGGGAGCAGGAGAAAAGGCGAAAGACTTTAAAGGCTCCATTGGAAAGTTATTAAAATTCATGGGAAAATATAAAATCCGTTTTGTTATCATGATCTGTTTTGCCATTTTAGGAACAATCTTTAATATTATCGGACCAGATATTTTAGGAAATGCAACGACGGAGTTATTTACAGGACTCGTAGCAAAAATTCAAGGAACAGGTGGCATTAATTATGATAAAATCGTTCAAATCTTGCTCACCTTATTAGGGCTTTATGTGATGAGTGCCTGTTTCTCCTTTATTCAAGGTTTTGTTATGACAGGAATTTCTAATGATATTTCTTATAGTTTAAGAAGAGATATTTCCATTAAGATCAATAAAATGCCGATGAAATATTTTGAAAGCCGTACGGTGGGCGAAGTATTATCTCGTGTTACAAACGATGTGGATACATTGCAGATGAGTTTGAACCAAAGTGTGACACAGCTTATTACTTCCACAGCGACAATCATCGGTGTATTCATTATGATGCTTCGTATCAATGTATGGATGACACTTTGTGCATTATTGATTTTACCAATTTCTGCTGGATTGATTGGAGTTGTTATGAAACACTCTCAAAAATATTTTAGACAACAACAGAAATTTTTAGGAGAAGTGAATGGTCAAGTAGAAGAAGTATATTCTGGACATAACATCGTTAAAGTATTCAATAAAGAACAGTCCGTTGTAGAAGACTTTGAAACGATAAATGGGAAGTTATATGATTCCGCATGGAAATCACAGTTTTTCTCAGGGATGATGATGCCAATCATGGCATTCGTTGGAAACTTAGGATATGTTATGGTTGCTATTTTAGGTGGTTATTTAGTTATGCAAGGAAAATTAGAAGTTGGTAAAATTCAATCCTTCTTCCAATATATTCGTAACTTTACAATGCCAATCCAACAGATCGCACAAGTTGGAAATATGCTTCAATCAACAGCAGCAGCAGCAGAACGTGTTTTTGAATTTCTTGCAGAGGAAGAAGAAGATCAGACAGTGGAAAATCCAGTATCCATTGATGGTTTAGAAGGAAATGTAACATTTGAACATGTAAAATTTGGTTATAATCCAGATAAAACGATTATCAAAGATTTCTCAGCAAGTGTAAAAGAAGGTCAAAAAGTTGCTATCGTAGGACCAACAGGTGCTGGTAAGACAACGATGATCAAGTTATTAATGCGTTTTTATGATGTGAATGAAGGAAGTATTAAAGTCGATGGTCATGATCTTCGGGACTTCAATCGTTCTGAACTTCGTGAAATGTTTGGTATGGTACTTCAAGATACATGGCTTTATAACGGCAGCATTATGGAAAATATCCGTTATGGACGTCTAAATGCAACAGATGAAGAAGTAATAGAAGCCGCAAAAGCCGCTCGTGCAGAGCATTTTATTTTAACACAGCCAGATGGTTATAATACAATCTTAGATGAAGAAACAAGTAATATTTCCCAAGGTCAAAAACAGCTTCTTACTATTGCAAGAGCAATTTTGGCAGATCCTAAGATTTTAATTCTTGATGAGGCAACAAGTTCTGTTGATACTCGTACAGAAGTTGAGATTCAAAAAGCGATGGATCACTTAATGAAAGGAAGAACAAGTTTCGTTATTGCCCATCGATTATCAACGATTCGTGATGCAGATTTAATTCTTGTTATGAAAGATGGCGACATCATTGAACAAGGAACTCATGATGAGTTATTAGCACAAGGCGGATTCTATGAGAAATTGTATAATAGCCAATTTGAAGAAGGCGAAGAAAGCGCATAAAGGAAAAGAATCCATAAAGAATGATAGAAAAGGCTACTGTAAAAATACAGTAGCTTTTTCTATTATAAAAAAT
>UQVN01000246.1 GCA_900544525.1 uncultured Eubacteriales bacterium | reverse complement strand
TAAAATTATTTCATAGAAAAACTATTTTTATGAAATCATCTCTGAACCGACTACCTTCTTATCAATTAAAATCTATTTGACAAGAGGCTATCCAGAAAGAACTAAATTTTCTCTTTCTAGACAGCCTCTTTTTTCCTACTCTTTATTTTTTATCCTATCCTTTATACTTACAATTTAAAATGATATTTAGCTTCTCATTATCAATTTCTACCACTTCTACTTCGGATGGTCCCATATCAGATAACGTGTCTACTATTTCATCTTCTAATCCTCCATCTACAAACCATGTATAAAACTTTTGTGCCATTTCTTCTGCATCTTGTCCTACAAATTCAAATGTAACTTTTTTCATAACTTTTCCTCGCTTTCTAAATACTATCATATTTTAATGGCAGCTCTATTCTTGCATTCATTCCATCACTCAGAATAATCCCTTGTCCAGCTAACACCTAACCATAGACACTATTTTCTCTATGTCCAGAAATCCATTCACCATCTTTAAAAATCTCAAACTGAATGTTTCCTCTAACTTCAATACCATCTATTACTACCATCGCTTGCTAGTTATCACCTTAAGTTTACCCTCCGGTTTTTCTGACGAATTTTTATATTGTATTTGTGAGGACATAACACTCATTTGGGTCCACACAGCTTAAATTCTATAGAGGAGGCTACTTGTAACTTCTGTTCAATTGCCCTTGCTCCTATCAAACAAATTTCTGGACAAATCTTTGTAGCTTGAAACTATGTTAAACCAGTTCCTTTATAGAAATAGAAAACTTTAAACATTCTTATTTGTCATATAATTAGTTGATTGATATTATTTCCTAGAAATTTATCTAATCCTAGTATACTCATTATGACATCAGCCCTTTTTATATACCCATTTATGCCCACTCATCATAGCAACCGCTCTTGATAATCGAACGCTCCCTCTTTCTCCTTTTTTCTACTCTCTGTTTCTGGACCAAAATAACTTCTTGCTTCATTGATATATCTCCAAATCATTGTTTCTTTTGACAAATTAATATATCCATTATCTTCTTTTTCTATCGGAAAATACTCTAATAGCTTTTGTTCTACTTCATCTGAAAATGCAAGAAAATCTTTATTACTCTTCAAATTTCTCGATGCACTATGTAAAATTTTATTCACTTGCTCTTGTTTTCTTTGCTCCGACGTGGTTTGCTTAATATTAGATTTTATTGAAATAAGTTCTTCCGATAATTTTTTCATTTCATAGAAAGTACTTCTTGCCTGTTCCATTTCCTCTAAAGCTCCTTCAATGGATATAGCTTGTACATCACTCAAAGAATCGCTACCACCTAATAACTGTTTTAATGCATATTCTATTTGTTTTACTTGTTCTGTTTCAGGATTTATATTTCTTTGAGGTATTTTTAATCCAGCCTCTATATCTTCCATTCCTTGAAGAAACTCTCCATTTTCCTCTTCAAATTCTGGAATAATATGTTCAAACTCTTGCACATAACTATGCTCTACATCCCTTAATAGTCCTGTTGCTTGATCTAACTCATCTTTCCCATTGCATAATGCTTCTTTCATATCGGTTGGTTCTTCCTTTATCATACTCCTCATCATAGCTTGATATAAGGGTATGGTCTGAAAACTTTTTCCATTTTCAATAGCCTCTAGATCTGGCTCCATTTGACTGACCATACTATTTTCCAGCTGTTCATATCCATCTTTCTCCAGACCTTCTTTATAGAAAGTCGTTTCCAAATGATACTCTTTTCCAAGTGCAATAAATTCAATCTCCGCATGAAATTTTTGTACATCTTTTGATGCCTGTGCGGATAAAACAATTTTTCTAATAAAAAACAAAGAAGTAATAGAACCTATAATATACTTAGTTGCCTCTAAAATTCCCTGCCCTACTTTATCTGCCACTTCAACTGCCACTTTTGCTAAATTGAGTACAGCTGTTGCAACACTGATTGCAGCATAAATTCCTACTTTTGCAACTTCATATGCAGCAATTTCTATTCCTTTCGCAATGGCTATAAATGCCTTCTTCCACCATTTTGCATGTTTAACTTCATATTTACATTGTTCAATCTTGCGATTTAAAACATCAATTTGACTATATAGACAATTTACCTTTTCTTGTGCTCGTTGCAACTCCTTTTTTGCACTCTGCATTATTTCTTTATATTTTTGAATGGAATGATCGATTTTTTCCTCAAGTCTTTTTAATTTTTCTTCTAATCCAGTTGTATTTACTTCCAAATAAAACATAAAGTTACTATTACAAAATTTCTGATATGTTACTTGTAAATTTAAAATAACTTTGAAACATGAACAAAGCATAAAATTCAAATAACAGAAAATAATCCCTCTCGTATAATACACCCTAGCCTGTATAGCCAACATTCCTAAAAAACTAATTTTCCCATCAAAGTAAAAATTAACATCGGTCTCTTGTGCTGACAAACAAAAAATAACTGATTTCTTCTTTGCATCATATTCTACTAATTGCCCAGCAATATTATCAGAACTAATAGGAAAAACTAATTCTGGTGGCAAATCCGATGCTGTAATTTTTAGAATTCCAAGATCAATTTCATCTGTTTGCGCATATGCAATCAGCCCTTCTTCTTTTTGAAAGGAAAATAAAACACGAATTCGAATAGAAAAAATAGTGATTTCAGCACAAATAAAAATTCCTGCTAAAACTGTATACCCACCAAACTGAAACGGTTTCAATACATCACTATAATAAAACTGGGCTTGTAATAACACACTTCCATCTTCCCTTATTTCATAATGGCGCATTCTCTTTCTATCCGTTAATAAATATAAGTCCTTCTCCACTTTTTGAACTGCAATCTTTCCAGTTTCTAACTCAAAAGCAGGATTATCATTGCACATCTTATTAAAACAAACTACAATTCCATTCTCATCTTGATTCCTTACCTTTTCCATATCCATCTTTCCCAAAAAAGAAATAGACAAACTTTGAATTTTAATAAACTCTAAAGCTTGTATTCCTGGTATTTCTAAACCAGTCAAATTTGCAATTAAACTCGGAATTGATAATTCATTCATTGCACTGCTAATCAATGCTAACTTTACGATTCCCCAATCTTTAAACACCAATGCGGCAAAAAGACTTAACTTTCTAATATAAACTCTTCCCAATACTCCAAATACCCATTCATTCTCATATCCTATCATAAGGGAAGCTTCTCCAATATAAATTGGTCCAAATAGATTAATTCTTTCAGTAGCATCACTGACACTAGCAAATAACAAAAACTGTTTTTTTGTACACTGACAAGAAACTGTTAACTTCATATTGTATAGACCAGCAAAATAAATACTTCCTGTTAATTCAAATACAAACTCCTCTTTTTTTCTAATTAGAATAATGGAAAGCTCCTCGGTTTTAATAATTGTATTTTCTATATTTGGCAATGCCACCATAATTAACTGCTCTTTACTTTCTGATATTCCTGTAAAAAAAGATAACGGCTTATTCCCAATGGATAAAAGCTTTGCCAAGGTTTCTCCAAAATATCCATATTCCATTAAATTTACCGTTCCATATAACAGGCACTTATAAGAATTTAATTGTTTTGGAATGGATACTTCTTCTATTTTATTCCATGGTGAAATCAACCGCTCCAAAGAAGGGGGATTCTCCCCATATCGGATCATTATTTTTAAATTTTGTGCTCCAAATTTTTCTTGTAACCTTTGAAATAAAATATCCCCTATATTTTGTCGCTGTTCAAAAGAATATAAGATTCCACTTCCTGTTCTTTCCTTTATAAAGACTAAGAAAATTTCATTCTCTTGTATCACTAACATATCATCTTCTGAATTATGATTCCACCTTCCTTCAACTGTCCATTTTTCTCGAAAAAGGGTACTATATTCGTTGATAAGTATGGCTAATTCAGAATCCATCTCTTGAATCATTTTATAAAATGACTTATTATTAACCTTAATTTTTCCTCGATAACACCACGTTTTTTTATAATATTCAATAGAAAAAAGGGCTTCTATTCCAAACAGTGTTCCCTTTATCCCAATCATGTATTCTAAATCAGCCATAGCTCACCTCTACTTTCAGACAGCTGGTTCTATTAATGACATCTTCTCTAATACATCTTCCTTCGTCGTATTCCATACTCCAATTGTCATTTTACTAATATTGACAAGAGTAAAATCCTCTGGAATCACACCATCTGCAATAATTTCTAACTGTACAGCAAAATCAGTTACTGTTTCCTTAGCTGTTTCCATTGTCATATCTAAGTATGCAACTTTTAATGCTAATCTTAGTTTACCAAAATCAATGGCTCCATTTAAAGTATTGAGTTTTTCTTTCATCTGCTCTTCAATCTCTTTCACCTTAGCATCATCCCCTCCAACTAATTGTGCAATCTGTAAAACGGCTTCTTCAAAACTCACTCCATTATTCATTTCTTGTTTTGCTGGCATCAATAAAACTCTTTGCTTATCTCCGTTTTTTGTATAACTAGCAATTAAGGATGTTCCTAATAAAGTAAACTCCATTCCGATTAAATAATTTACTGTAGAATTAGCTTCTTGTAACTGTTCTCCCATAAAATCCCTCCTAAATATAAAATTTTCTTACGTAGTTGATTTCTTTGGTGTTATCTAACTGAATTATAATAAATAGTTTGATAAAAACATAGAATTTGGACTAAAAATATCATAACTTGGCGTAAATCAGAACTTATTTTTTTGTATACAATATATATTTATATTATCAATC
>UQVN01000245.1 GCA_900544525.1 uncultured Eubacteriales bacterium | reverse complement strand
TATTTCTTGCTATCTGACACTTTTCTCACCTCAGTTATAAACGACTCTTTCCAAAGTCCCTCCGAAAATCATCCCTTGTACCGATTTGGGATTCATAAACTGTTTGTGCCCAGCATTCTAAAACCAATCGTACTGCCTTATTCTTATGTGGACAATCCGCTCCATTTCTGTGGTGTTCTGGACAAAGTGGGACTACAAGGCCATACTTATCTGAGATTTTTCTATTACTTGTCCCAAAGAATACATGATGTTCTTCTGCCAGCTTGCCACAAACAATACAATATCTCATATCCTCTACCATAATTGATTTACTCAACAGCCTTCACCTCCAACTTGATTTAAAGGTTGTGTTTTTTGCAAACGACGATAAATACTACCAAGTATTGTGTTATCTGCATCTTCAAAATGTTCTAACTTATATGTAATCAAAATGGTATCTTCTTTAACACCTGTTCTCTCTAATTCCGCATGAATAAGCTTCAAGAGTTGCTTCTTCTCTTCTTTCTCTGCCTGCTCCGTCCGCTTATCAACATCATTTCCGTCATCTATGCAGAGCAAGCCACCAAGAGCATATTTTCTAGCATAGCTAATAGAACTTCCAGTCACTTGTGCCGTTTGCATTAATTTACTATCTGCGTCCTCTCTAGCGTAGGAAGATACTGATACTTTTTCATCTGTTTCCGTATCAACAAAGGTTGCTGTTGCTTTTACATAAAACCGCCCTTCTTTTACTTCCACGTCATCTGTTAACACAATACAGCACTGGTTTTTGGATAGAAGAGGCTTTACAGCCTCTAAAATATCCTCTGCGTTTCTATACTTATATCTACTTGTTTCTCGTGCTTTATTTACAACAAGTTCTTTCTGTACCTCTAATAATTTTTTATATA
Organism: uncultured Eubacteriales bacterium; assembly: GCA_900544525.1. GTDB lineage: Bacteria > Bacillota > Clostridia > Lachnospirales > Lachnospiraceae > Scybalomonas. Next base: position 3,879 of record UQVN01000245.1, on the reverse strand, counting down.
CGCTCATACCACACACCCCTATCGTATTCTAAGACTTTCGCCCTGCACCAAGTGTGCAAAATCAGCTTGTCCATTCTCTTTTAAGTAGGACTTGATCGCAGCATTATCAAATACCTTTTTCAAAGTATAGAATTTTACTGGAACAGATTCTGGATCATCAATATAAAGGCTTGGTGGATTCTTTTGAATATTAAAGTTATGTAACAGTGTCTTAAACTTACGTTTTCCAGTAAGGTTCATAGCGTTTTCAAGGCTCTCTTTTAATCTCTTTTGGTTATTGATAAGCACTTGTTTTCTTTCCTGTAAGCGCTTAATCTCCACGTCTAACATATCCTCTTGTCCTTTTAATGTCTTAATTACTACAGCATAATTATCTGCCTTTTCTTCGAATTCTCCTTGTAAGCTCTCGAATGTATCAGTAAGGACCTTTGGATCTAAATCTTCTTCCTCTGCCATAGCCAAAAGTTCCATGTATTCTGCTGTTAAGTTATAAAGTGTATTCATCTTCTCTTTCCTCCCAATCTTCTTTCTCTAATTCTCTTTGTCTGCGCTTATACAATCTATGTAACCGTTCTTGTTCTGCCTCATAAGCATCGTATGTACAGTCATCTTCCCAATCCATAACTATTCCTCCAGTAATTTCTCTTCTGCAAGTTCCAACTCTTCCTCCATTTCAAGCATTTGGAAAAGAATTTCCTTTGCGAAAACATCCTCATAATTGTAATTTCTTTCATCTATTGTCCTACACTGCTCTTGTTTACTTGTTTCTGTTAACTTTTTGCGTAATCTATACCACATTTTTCTATAATCCATTACTGTTTCCTCCTATTGCTCTATGTACTAATAACATAACTTGTCCATGAGAAAATCCAAATTCTGTCCACTCTTGAATTTCTCTTCCTAAAATGTTAAAATTAAATCCTGATTTATTTTGTGTGTGCTGCTTTTGTTTGGCGACTGGGCAGCACTTTTTTTGGACCTTTTTAACCCCACTACAATGGGAGAATTTTAATTTTCCGTATTGCATTTTTCTCTACTTCTCCTTTCTACTCTTCTTTCAGTCGGTAATACAATAAATACAATGTTTCACTGTTCGAACCCTTTTCTCCAATAACTTCTAACCCTTTTGAATTCTTTCTCATATTGGCAAAGAAATGTCTTATCGCCCTTTCAACAAGAGCACTTTTATCTCCTGTTTTCTTTCCAACAACCTCATAAAGATACATCATCTTTAATCGATTTCCTGATGCTTCATCGATTAATTTCAATGCTTCAATGGTACAGCGAAATCCCTTCAAACATGGATTCGCTCCTAATTTAATCAATTTGTTTTCTAAATTACTCATCCTTTTTAATCCTTTCTTCTAACTTATTTCTTAAATTTATAGTGGCTATTCCGTTTAAACACGTAATCATCGTGCAGATAATGTAAAAGCAGTATTCAAACGGAATAAACCAACTAATAATTAACATGGCACTGGTTAAAATAAATTCTATCCATAACAGCAAATACGTTCCTTCTAAAAGATCAATCAATTTCATTCTCCTTTATTTAGTAACCTCACTTTCATTATATTTTTCCTTTTATTGTCATTTTTTGTTTTCTCCTTTATACTTAAAGTACAGGCTCTGCCAAGCCGAGTACAATGAAAGGAGAAATAATATGTCATTCAAAATAACAGGTCTAACAGAATTACAAAAGGATTTGAAACAAATGGAAAAAGCTGCAAAGGAATTAAGTCAAACAAAGCAAGTTTCTTTTGACAAACTATTTTCCGCCTCATTTATGCGAAAATATACCTCTTTTTCCTCTATCGATGAATTCCTTAACGCTGGTGGATTCGATGCTCAATCCCAAGAAGCGTTCGAAGCTATACCAGAAGAAGAATTAGATAAATACATTGCGAATACTACCAATTTCAAAAATTGGGAAGATATGCTAGGTGAAGCAGGAACGCAATATGCTTTAAAAAAATTAGGCTTCTAATTCTTTCTTACTAGAAAGCGAATCAACAATCTTTTGAGCCTCACCCAAAAGTTCAATAAGTTGGTTCGCTTTTTCAATTGCTTCATCTAACTTTTTGCTATCCACTTTAATATCAATTGATCGATTCACTCTTTTTTTGTTAGAAACATCTTCTTTCATTCTAGTTTCACCAGCTCTTGACTCATTAAGCTGTTTTAAAATATTAGAACTCATTCTAGAAGCAATCTCGTTAATATCTAGCTCTTTGCTATCTACTTTGATACCAACCTCGACCGATGGCTTATCTCTTTTCTTGTTGGAAACATCTTGTTCTTTTTTATCTCCGAATGTATCTACATATAAGGTCATGTTTAAAATGGATAACTCTTCTGCAGATGCTTTGACCTCATATGACTTTAATCCTTTAATTTCAGTACCATCCAAAAAAATACGATCATCAATAAGTTTCATTTTCATTAAATCTTCCATGTATTTCTCCTTTCTACGCCACATTCTGTAAAAAACGATTAATAAAATACTGCTGTCCTTTTCCAGTAACCTTTGTTGTCACTGTGGTTCTCACCGAACCATCAGGATTTGTCACAACTCTTTCCTTCAACTCAAATAACCCTCGTTCCATACTATACTGGGTCGGTTGGTTATATCGCTCTCCACTCTTAATCAGATAGCCATTATTTCTCATCCATGCGAACAGTCGATTTTGCCCAATGTTTACGCCATTCTGTTTCAAAATTTTTGCTAACTCTCCGATCAGAATAGATGTTTTGCTAGCCGATACTGCATCAGCAAATAAGGCTTTTGGTTTCATTTCCTCATTATCCGCCAGTAATTTAGCGTTATGGTTCTTCAACTTGTCAATTTCCTTATCCGCCATTTTTAAGGCTCTCGCAAAAATCTGCTCTGGTGTATTCCATGCTTTTTCTAAATCAAGGAAATACTGTCTGTATTTTCTACCCTGCTCTGTTCTTTGGAGCATACAGATTTGTTTTGCCATATCAACAGAAATTTGGTAATCAACCATTGATTGTTTCCCGCCATTTGAGTTATGGACAAAAATGTCCGTTACTCTAAAGTCGATATTTTCTTCAAAACCATACTCACACATTCTAGGCATCCATTTATGAAATGGAGTAGCAATTTCTAATCCTTCATGCAACTCTCTAGCCGAAACAGATGGTTGTTCTGTTTCAAAATTGATTTTTAATAAATCATTCACGATACACGTTCTCCTTTCTTTAAATTCCTTTTCACTAGCTTTTAGCTAGCGCGTTTTGGAAAATAAAAAGTGTCTAATGAACACTCGAATACCTCTGATAATTTAATTAATTGTGGAATATTAGGGTAAGTTTTGTAATTCTCCCAATTCATATAGGTGTTTCTATTTACACCTAACTTCTCAGCGACCTCTTTTTGCGTTAAATTTTTCGTTGCTCTTAACGCTTTGATTGGTAATTTTTCCATACTTATTCACCTCTATTCGTTTATTTTTGCAAGCTGTTTTCTTAACTTGTAGCTTTATTATACTAGCTTAAAGTTAACATGTCAATAGCTTTTTGCTAACTTTTTTCATCATTTTTATTTGACATATACTAGCTTTTGGCTTATAATAATGATGTGGAGGTGCTAAAATGGATGACAATATAAAAGAAGTGTTTTCCAAAAACCTTTGTTATTGGCTTGAAAGACGTGGTAAAACACAAGCCGATCTTTATAGAAGAATGGAAATATCCTCTGCAACTGCATCAGACTGGTGCAATGCAAAGAAAATTCCAAGAACAGACAAATTAATAGATTTAGCCTCATGGTTAATGATAGAAATAGGAGATCTTCTATATGCAAGGGAACATGAGGAAAATGACATTTTAAACGATTTATTATTCAGAATCAAAGAT
>UQVN01000244.1 GCA_900544525.1 uncultured Eubacteriales bacterium | reverse complement strand
GAGAAATACGGTTGAAATTATTTTAGGATAGAATAATTAACATATCGTTTGAATCTATAATAGATAGATGGAAAAGGGAGGAGAAACATGGCAAAGTATCAGCTTGATATGAAGAAGTATATGCAGCTAGCAAGACAGACAGCGGCAGAAGGATGTGTTTTATTAAAAAATGATAAGGAGACACTTCCAATTAAAAAAGGAACAAAAGTTTCTGTTTTTGGAAGAATTGCATTCCATTATTATAAGAGTGGTACAGGTTCAGGAGGTCTTGTAAATACCAACTACGTGGTAGGAATTTTAGATGCTCTAAAGACATGGAACGATATTTCTATTAATGAAGAGTTAGAAGTCATTTATAAAGAGTGGATAGAAGAAAATCCATTTGACAAAGGAGCAGGATGGGGACAGGAGCCTTGGTCACAAAAGGAAATGCCATTGATAGAAGAAGTGGTAAAACAAGCTAGCCAACAGTCTGATATGGCTATCGTTGTCATTGGAAGAACTGCAGGAGAAGATCAGGATACGAAAGCAGAAGAAGGTAGCTATTTCCTCACCAAGCTAGAAGAAGAGATGTTAGAAAAGGTTTGCAACTGCTTTGATAAAGTTGCTGTCTTATTAAATGTTGGTAACATTATCGATATGAGATGGGTAGAAACTTATCAGCCATCGGCAGTTCTTTACACATGGCAAGGGGGGCAAGAAGGAGGGAACGGTGTATTAGATGTTCTATCAGGAGCGGTGAGTCCATGTGGTAAATTAACGGATACGATTGCTTATGAGATTACCGATTATCCATCGACGAAAAACTTTGGAGATCCAGTAGAAAATTATTATAAAGAAGATATTTATGTAGGATATCGTTACTTTGAAACATTTGCAAAAGAAAAGGTACAGTATCCATTTGGATACGGGTTATCCTATACCAACTTCCAACAAATAGTGGAAAGTTTTGAACAAAAAGAAGAAAGCATTGTCGTAAAGGTAGCCATAAAAAATATAGGGAAAGTGGCAGGAAAAGAAGTTGTAGAACTTTATAGTTCTGCACCTCAAGGAGTACTTGGAAAGCCAATCAGAGAGTTAAAAGCTTTTAAAAAGACAGATGTTTTGCAACCAGATCAACAACAGATAGTAGAACTTATAGTGCCAATCAAAGAATTAGCTTCTTATGATGACAGTGGAAAGACAGGCTATCGCTCCGCTTATGTATTAGAGACAGGCTCTTATGAGATTTATGTGGGAAGTGATGTTAGACAGACGACATTGGCTGGAAGTATTTTCATAGAAGAGACAACCTTGGTGGAACAATTAGAAGAATGTTTAGCACCTGTAAAAGAATATCAACGATTAAAACCAATTGTTGTAGAAGGGGATAGCCTTTGTTTTCAACAGGAAGAAGAAGCTGTTCCAACAAGAACGATCGCTCCAATGGAGAAGCGAAAAAAAGATATGCCAAAGGAAATTCCATATACAGGTGATCAAGGCTACCAATTAGTGGATGTATTGGATGGCAAGATTACAATGGAAACCTTCCTTGCCCAATTAACAGAAGAAGATCTCGTTTGTATTGTTCATGGAGAAGGAATGTGTAGTCCGAAAGTGACAGCAGGAACAGCGTCAGCGTTTGGAGGAACAACAAAGTCATTAGAGCATTTTGGAGTTCCCGTTGCTTGTTGTGCGGATGGTCCATCTGGTATTCGTATGTCTTGTGGAACAACTGCATTTTCTTTGGCAAACGGAACTGCGATGGGGTGTACCTTTAATACAGAGTTGATTGAACAGCTTTATCAAATGGAAGGATTAGAACTGCGTAAAAATCAGATCGATACTTTGCTAGGACCAGGAATTAACATTCATAGAAATCCTTTAAATGGAAGAAATTTTGAATATATTTCAGAAGATCCTTATGTAACAGGTGCTATAGCAGTTGCCCAAATAAAAGGAATGAGTTATGCGGGGGTAACTGGTACATTAAAGCATTTTGCGGGAAATAACCAAGAATTCCATCGCCATGAAATTGATTCCATTGTTTCGGAACGTGCTCTTCGCGAGATCTATTTAAAAGGATTTGAGATGGCAGTAAAGCAAGCAGGGGCTTATTCTATTATGACGACTTATGGAGCTGTCAATGGCATTTGGACAGCGGGAAGCTATGATCTGAATACTTCGATTTTAAGAAAAGAATGGGGATATAAAGGAATTGTCATGACAGACTGGTGGGCAAAAATCAATGAAGAAGGAGAAGAAGCCTCTATTGATAACACTGGTGTTATGGTTCGGGCACAAAATGATCTCTACATGGTCGTAAGAGATAGTGAAATAGAAGGAATGGAAAAATGTGCTATGTCCGATCTAAAGGAAGGTCGTGTTACAAAGGCAGAGTTTCAGCAATGTGCGAAAAATATATGTGAAGTATTGATGCGTTCTCCTGTTATGGATAGATTTTTAGGAAGAGAAGAGGAAAAAGTAGAAGTCATAGGAAATGAACAGTTTAAACAAAATGACTGTGAAATTTCTAAGTATTATTCCATTGATGATGATACGACTTTAGATATGAAGTATGTGATAACGGATCAGGGAAATTCTGAATTGTTTGGAATTACATTAAAGGAAATGGGAGACTATACGATTTCAGCAAAAATGCGTTCCAAAGACAGTAGTAATTCCTTAGCACAACTTTCTATGTCTATATTCTTTGACAATGAACTAAAGGGAACGTTTGTCATTCAAGGAAATCAAGAAGATTGGATCGAGCAGGCAATGCCTCTTGGAAATATCTGGGATGTGAATCATTATATTAAACTATATTTTTCAATGAGTGGAATGGAATTGGAGTCTATTCGTTTTCAAAGACAAAAATAAAAACTAGAAATAAAAGCCAGTAAACGTAGGCTGATTAAGAAGGAGCTTTAAGAAGTTGCGAAAAAGAGCAATTTTTTAAGCTCCTTTTTCTATGGAAGCAATTTTAGGAAAGCAATTTTAGGTGAACTAAAAAAATGATACCTAACTAAAATATCAGTCATTGTTTCAAAAAAGGTAAAAAATTATAATAGAACTATCAAAGAAATATAGGAGGAAAAGGTATGAAAAAGAAATGGTTAGCAATGATTCTAACAGGAATTATGTCACTATCATTAATGGCATGTGGCAATGGGGGAGATGCAAAATCACCAGAAACAAGTGAATCGGTAGACGCCGCAGTAGCGGGAAGTAAAGATGCAAAAAATAAATTAGTTATCTGGACGTTAGCCGATGATTTAAAACAATTTGCGGATCATTACTGTGAACAAAATTCTGATGTACAGATTGAAACTGTTGTAATCGCGCCAGCCGATTATTTAACAAAAATTCAGTCTGCTATGAGGGGAAAGGCAACAGAGCCAGATATTATTGTAGCAGAGCCACAGATGCTTGATACGATGTTTGAAGCAGGTTACTTAGAAGATTTGAATCAAGAGCCATATAATGCACAACAATTTAAAGATAACATGGTGGATTATGTATGGCAGGCAGGACAAGATGAAAATGGTGTGCAAAGAGCAATTTCTTATCAGATCACACCAACTGGAATTTATTATAGAAGGGACATTGCCAAAAAAGTATTTGGAACAGAAGATCCAGAAGAAATTGGTAAGTTATTTACCGATTATAATACGATTTTAAAAACAGGAGAAACATTAAAAGAAGCTGGATATCGAATTTTTGCATCCGATACAGAAATGGCTTATTTCTCAGGAGATTCTGCTTGGGTACAGGATGGAAAATTAAATATCGATCAAGATAGAAAAGATTATATGGATTTATGTGTTTCCTTGTATCAAAATGATATGACAGCTTATGTAGATTCTTGGTCTACCACTTGGTATCAGGCAATGAGTGGTGGAATTCCAATTATCGATTCATCAACAAGTGTATGGGATGAAGACGCCATGAAGGAAGCAGCAAAGAGCGGAGAAACAACAGAAGTTTTTGCATTCGGATTGCCAAGTTGGGGCGTTTTAACAATGAGAGATCATGTTGGAGAATTATCAGGAAAATGGGGCATATGCTCAGGACCTTCTTATGGTTTTAGTGGAGGAACTTTCTTAGGAATTAATGCGTTAAGTAAAAATAAAGAAACGGCATGGGATTTTATTAAGTTTGTAACTACAAATGAAGATACACTTGATTGGTGGATTAAAGTTTCAGAAGGAGACGTTGTGTCTTGGCTTCCAACCATTGAAAAGCATAAAAACGATAAAAATGAAGTATATGGTGGAGAGAAATTATATCAGTTCTTTTTAGAACAAGCAAAAGGCATCGATTATTCTAAAGTTACAAAATATGATAAAGTGATTAATGATGCTTGGGGTGCAGCAATTACTTCAATTAAAACAGGTGAGATGAACAAAGAAGATGCAATTAGTAATTTTTATGATACAGTGCAGTCTACTTATCCAGAATTAGAAATTGAACGATAACGATAAAAAGTTAGAGAAAGCTGTTGCATGATGTAACAGCTTTTCAAGCGTTAACAAGCGTTTTTTGGTGAGTGATGGAGCGAATGAAGGGAGAACGATTATGGCATTGAAAACAGCAGTAAAAAAGAAAAAGCGTGATATCAATAAAACTGGATATTTATTTGTGGCTCCTTTTGTCATCGTATTTATTATATTTAATATTTATCCAGTTTTAAGAACCCTATATTTAAGTTTCACAGATTATAAAGGATTTGGAGATCCAGTATTCTTAGGACTTGATAACTATATCCGTGTTTTTAAAGATAAATTTTTTTGGAGAGATCTTTTAAATACAACAAAAATCTGGGGTGTCAATATTAT
>UQVN01000243.1 GCA_900544525.1 uncultured Eubacteriales bacterium | reverse complement strand
AGGCTTTTATTATGAAATTAGTACCTTTAGGTGACAGAGTTGTATTAAAACAGTTAGAAGCAGAAACAACTACAAAATCTGGTATTGTATTAACAAGCCAGTCACAGGAAAAGCCACAGGAAGCGGAAGTAATTGCGGTAGGACCTGGCACAGATGATGTGAAAATGGAAGTAAAAGTTGGAGATAAAGTTATTTATTCAAAATATGCTGGAACACAGGTAAAATTAGAAGGCGAAGAATATATTATTGTAAAACAAAATGATGTATTAGCAGTTGTAGAAGCTTAAGCAAGGCATTTCTCATCGTTGATTCGATTAATGAAAGCATATAGTTTCCATAAAAAATATTGGAGGTAATCAAATTATGGCAAAAGAGATTAAATACGGAGCAGAAGCTCGTAAAGCATTAGAAGCAGGGGTAAATCAGTTAGCGGATACAGTAAGAGTTACATTAGGACCAAAAGGACGTAACGTTGTATTAAGTAAACAGTTCGGAACACCGCTTATTACAAATGATGGTGTGACAATTGCAAAAGATATTGAATTAGAAGATTCTTTTGAAAATATGGGAGCACAAATCGTAAAAGAAGTTGCAACAAAAACAAATGATGTTGCCGGAGATGGTACAACAACTGCAACGGTTCTTGCACAAGCTATGATCAATGCAGGTATGAAAAACTTAGCAGCTGGTGCAAATCCTATTATTTTAAGAAAAGGTATGAAAAAAGCAACAGATGTAGCTGTGGATGCTATTAAAGAAATGAGCAGTACCGTAACAGGAAAAGATCAGATTGCAAAAGTTGCAGCGATCTCTGCGGGAGATGAAGAAGTTGGTAAGTTAGTAGCAGACGCTATGGAAAAAGTTTCTAACGATGGTGTTATTACAATTGAAGAATCTAAAACAATGCAGACAGAGCTTGACTTAGTAGAAGGTATGCAGTTTGATCGTGGATATATTTCTGCTTATATGTCAACAGATATGGAAAAAATGGTTGCAGAGTTAGATAATCCATACATCTTGATTACAGATAAAAAAATCAGCAATATTCAAGAATTACTCCCAGTGCTTGAACAGATCGTACAAAGTGGAGCAAAATTATTAATTATTGCAGAAGATGTAGAAGGAGAAGCTTTAACTACATTAATCGTAAATAAATTAAGAGGAACATTTAATGTTGTCGCAGTAAAGGCTCCTGGATATGGTGATAGAAGAAAAGCCATGTTACAAGATATTGCAATTTTAACAGGTGGTAGTGTTATTTCAGAAGAAGTTGGATTAGACTTAAAAGAAGTGACAATGGATCAATTAGGACGTGCAAAATCTGTTCGTGTTGAAAAAGAAAATACCATTATCGTAGATGGATGTGGAGAAAAAGAAGAAATCGAAGCTCGTATTTCTCAGATCAAAGCACAGGTAGAAGAAACAACATCTGAATTTGATAAAGAAAAATTACAAGAAAGACTTGCCAAATTAAGCGGTGGAGTTGCTGTTATCCGTGTGGGTGCTGCAACAGAAACAGAAATGAAAGAAAACAAACTTCGTCTTGAAGATGCATTAGCAGCTACAAGAGCGGCTGTAGAAGAAGGAATCATTTCTGGTGGTGGTTCTGCTTATATCCATGCCTCTAAGAAAGTAGCAGAACTTGCAAAAACATTATCTGGAGATGAAAAAACTGGTGCTGAAATCATCTTAAAAGCATTAGAAGCTCCATTATTCCATATTACAGCAAATGCAGGTCTTGAAGGCGCTGTTATTATTAATAAAGTAAGAGAATCCGAAGTAGGAACAGGATTTGATGCCTTAAATGAAGAATATGTGAATATGATCGAAGCTGGTATCATCGATCCAGCAAAAGTTACAAGAAGTGCATTACAAAATGCTACATCTGTAGCTTCTACATTATTGACAACAGAATCTGTTGTAGCGGATATTAAAGAAGAAAATCCAATGCCACAGATGCCAGCTGGCGGAATGATGTAATAATAACCTAGAAAAAATAAAATAAGAAGAGTGAAACGCCTATAATATAGGTTTTTCGTACAAACAATAAGCTATTGTAATTGATTGTCCAAGATAGGATGGAGATTGCAATAGCTTATTTTTTATATGATAGGAAATTACCGCTCCTTTTTTCGTATCAGAGAAACAACAAATTTAGAATTTTTTTTCAAGGGAAATTGATAAAAAAATATCAATTTTTCCTTGTAATCACTAGATTTTTGACGTATAATAAGGTAAAGTGATAAAGCAAATAGTTAGATTAACCAATCAAAAATTTATTGACATGAAAGGTAAACGGATATATAATAGTGAAAGAATGTTAAATAATTCACTTAAAATTAGGTTAAAATAAACAAAGAGGAGTTGTATCCATGTACAAGATCATGAGTAAAGAGAAGCTCAATGGAGCGGTGGAGTTGATGGAAATCCATGCTCCATATGTAGCAAGAAAATGTGAAGCTGGACAATTTATTATCATTCGTGTGGATGAAGAGGGAGAGAGAATACCTCTTACAATCGCTGACTATGATAGAGAAAAAGAAACCGTACAGATTATCTATCAAGTCGTTGGTTATTCTACAAAATTACTGAGTGAGTTAAAAGTTGGTGATTATGTAGAGGACTTTGTAGGTCCATTAGGTCAGCCAGCACCTCTTCATAAATGCGATCATGTTATTGGTGTAGCGGGTGGTGTAGGAGCTGCTCCATTATATCCACAACTTCGTAAACTCCATGAAATGGGTGTGAAAGTAGACGTTATTATTGGGGGAAGAAGTGCAGAGTTCGTAATTTTAGAAGAAAAATTCCGTGAATTCTGTGATAATGTATATATTACAACAGATGACGGCAGCAAAGGAACAAAAGGATTTGTAACAACAGTTTTATCTGATTTAATTGAAAAAGGTGAGAAATTTGATGAAGTAATCGCTATTGGACCATTAATCATGATGAAAAATGTTGTGAATGTAACAAAACCATTAAATATTCCAACTTCTGTTTCCTTAAATCCAATTATGATCGATGGAACTGGTATGTGTGGCGGATGTCGTGTAACGGTTGGCGGAGAAACAAAATTTGCTTGTGTTGATGGACCAGATTTTAATGGCTTTGAAGTAGATTTTGATGAATGTATGAAACGTCAAGGGTTATTTAAGTCAGAAGAAAGCCAAGAAAAAGACCATGTTTGTCGTATTGGAAGAGGTTAAGTAGAATAGGAGTGGAAATAAAATGGCAGAAAGAAATATGAGTCTAAAAAAAGTTGCGATGCCAGAACAGGCACCAGACGTTAGAAATAAAAACTTTGAAGAAGTAGCACTAGGTTATACAAAAGAAATGGCAATGGAAGAAGCAAGACGCTGCTTAAATTGTAAACATTCCCCATGTGTCAATGGTTGCCCAGTTAATGTGCCAATCCCTGAATTTATTCAAAAAGTAGTAGATGGTGACTTTGATGGAGCGTACCAGACAATTACAAGAGAAAATGCCCTTCCAGCCATTTGTGGTCGTGTATGTCCACAGGAAAATCAGTGCGAGGGAAAATGCGTTCGTGGAATCAAAGGAGAGCCAGTTGGTATTGGTCGTTTAGAACGTTTTGTCGCAGATTATCATATGGCAAAAAATGAAGAAGTAGAGCCAATTAAAGAAAAAAATGGAAAAAAAGTAGCAGTTGTTGGATGCGGTCCTGCGGGAATTACTTGTGCAGGAGAATTAGTGAAAAAAGGCTATGATGTTACAATTTTTGAAGCATTACATAAAGCTGGTGGAGTATTAAGCTATGGTATTCCAGAATTCCGTCTTCCAAAAGCATTAGTTGCAAAAGAAATCGAAACCGTTGAAAAACTGGGTGTTAAAATTGAAAAAAATGTTATTGTGGGACGTTCTATTACTATCGATGAGTTAATGGAAGAGGGATATGGTGCTGTCTTTGTTGGTTCTGGTGCAGGACTTCCTAGATTCTTAAATATTCCAGGGGAAAACTTATTAGGGGTTTATTCTGCCAATGAGTTTTTAACTCGTGTTAACTTGATGAAAGGATATAAATTCCCAGAGACACCAACTCCAGTGAAAGTTGGTAAGAAAGTAGCTGTTGTTGGAGCTGGTAATGTAGCCATGGATGCAGCTCGTACCGCAAAACGTCTTGGAGCAGAAGAAGTTTACATTGTATATCGTCGTAGCGAAGAAGAAGCTCCAGCAAGATTGGAAGAAATCCATCATGCAAAAGAAGAAGGCATTATCTTTAAGTTCTTAAATAATCCATGTGCAATTCTTGGAGATGAAAACGGATGGGTAAAAGGACTTGAAGTAGTGAAACAAGAATTAGGAGAACCAGATGCATCTGGAAGACGTTCTCCACATCCAGTGGAAGGTTCTAATTATGTTCTTGATGTAGAATCTGTTATTATTGCAATTGGTCAAAGTCCAAACCCATTAATTCGTCAAACAACACCAGGGCTTGAAGTACAAAAATGGGGTGGAATTATTGTAGATGAAGATACCATGAAAACGAGCAAAGAAGGCGTTTATGCAGGTGGAGATACGGTAACAGGTGCAGCTACCGTTATCCTCGCTATGGGTGCAGGAAAAACAGCTGCAAAAGCGATTGATGAGTATCTGAAAAATAAATAAAAATCCATTGAAAAGTAAATGATAGAAGAAAAAGGAAACTGGCTGTTCAAAGAGATTGAGCATACAGTTTTCTTTTTTTAAATGATAGAAAATGGAATTTCTTATCCTTTGAAAGCATGTCATGGAAATGAGGTATAGCTACAGAGAAGAAAACCAAAAATTTCTAATGAAGGGATAAAAATAATATTCTATCATTTTAAAAGAGATAATTAAGAAAATAAAGAAACAAAAGAATGAATCAGGTAG
>UQVN01000242.1 GCA_900544525.1 uncultured Eubacteriales bacterium | reverse complement strand
CAACAAATTTACATATTTTTTATTAATAACAGCAAAATATTACTTTTTTCTACCTCTTGTCGCATAAAAAACAATTATCTCACTGGACCTATACAAGAATAGCTTCTGACTCGTCGCCTTCCCGTAAACGATGAAAAAGCCCTGCTTCCAAACGAATGTTTTTCCACAGAGCTTTTCTTTTTCTTTTCAGATTTATTTTTTAATTTCTACTTTTTCAATGAGGCAAGTATCTTGTACAGATTTTCCGACAAAAATCGTATATTCCCCATCTTCTACTACAAATTTTTGCTGTTCTTCAGAATAATAAGAGAGAGTATCTTTTGGAAGTACAAGCGTTACGTTCTTCGTTTCTTTTGCTTGTAACTCCACTTTTTCAAATGCCTTTAATTCTTTTGTTGGACGTTCTACCGCTGAATGTTCCATTCCTACATAAACTTGTGCCACTTCTTTTCCATCCCTGTCACCAGTATTGGTTACTTCAAACGATACAATCACGTCCTCATCTTCTACTGCTACTTTCAACTTATCATAAGTAAACTGAGTGTAGGATAGTCCGTGACCAAATGGGAATAATACAGGAACATGATTGGTATCATAATAACGATATCCTACAAAAATTCCTTCTTTATAAGAAACGTTTTTTCCTCCTGGAAATTCCCCAACACAATGGGCAGAACAATCTTTATGGGTAACTGGGAATGTTTCCGGAAGTTTTCCAGAAGGATTTACTTTTCCAAATAGCACTTCTGCTAATGCCGTTCCTCCTTCCATTCCCGCATACCATCCCCATACAATGGTATTTGCCTTTTGAATCCATGGCATTTCCACAGGAGAACCAGCAACTAAAACAATAACTGTATTTTTATTGACTTCTAATAATTGTTCAATTAACAGATCTTGGGCATAAGGTAATTTCATATCCGGACGATCATGTCCTTCTAAATCTTGTAAATGATTTTGTCCACCGATAAAAATAACCGTTTCAAATTGCTTTGCAAGCTCTACCGCCTCTTCTCTTAACTGTTTTTGTTTTTCTAACAAAGAACCATTTATATTTTTTACATTTCCTGTAGAACCACCACCATTTTCTAAGCTATCGGCTTGCCAGTTTACATCACTTTCTTGTGTTTCAAAATCATCGGCAAAATATCCTTGCACATAAGTAACTTCTGCATTGCCACCTAATAATTTCTTGATTCCAAGAAGAGGAGACACTTCATATAAAGCCTTAATTTCTGCACTTCCGCCACCATTCGAATGAATGCGATTTGCATTATCTCCAACGACTAATACCTTTTTCATCTTCTTTTGAGCAAGTGGTAAGATAGAATCTTCATTTTTTAATAAGACAACGGATTCTCTTGCCGCTTCTAATACTTTTTGATGATGAGAAAGAGCATTATAAGTTCCTGCCTGTCTTTCTTCTCCTTCTAACATATGAAGTCGAAACATCATACGAAGAATATTTCTAATTTTTTCATCTATAACCGCTTCTTCTATTTCTCCATTTTGAATCGCTTCTTTTAATGGATTGGCCATACAATACTCATCAAAATTATTCGTAACAGACATTTCAATATCAAGGGCACTATTGGCTGCTTCTTTTGTATGATGAACAGCTCCCCAATCGGATACAATCATACCATCGTAGTTCCATTCTTTTCTTAAAATGTTATTTAATAATTCTTGGCTTTCACAGCAATGCTCTTGCTTATATAAATTATAAGCACCCATTAAGGAATAAGAATTGGCTTCGGTCACTGCCCGCTTAAATGCTGGAAAATAAATTTCTCGCAACGCCCGATCACTTACTTCCACATCAACCCAAAGACGTTCCGTCTCCTGATTATTTAATGCAAAATGCTTCACACAAGCAGCAGTATCTGATGTTTGAATCCCTTGAATGAGAGGAACTGCCATTTCTCCTGTCAAATAGGGATCTTCACTCATGTACTCAAAATTTCTTCCACATAACGGACTTCTTTTAATATTGATCCCTGGTGCTAAAATAACATCTTTGTTGCGCCCTCTTGCCTCAGTTCCAAGCACTTTTCCAGATTCATAAGCAATTTCCTTATTCCATGTAGCTGCTAAAGCACTATTGCTTGGCAAATAAGTAACATAATCATCGGTAAGTCCGATTACTTTCCACTCTTCATTTTCAAATTCATTTCGAACGCCCATCGGTCCATCGGACATATGAAGAGGAGGAATTCCTAATCGTTCTACTCCCTTTGTGCGAAACAACCCATCTCCATGGATCATTCCAATTTTCTCATCTAATGTTAACTGTTTTACTAATTCGTCAATTTTCATTTCCATGTTCTGAGTACCCATTTTCCTGTTGCCTCCTGATTTTATTCTCTAACAAATACAAGTAATTTCTTTTGTTCCATCACAAGTAATCACTGTATCATTTCCTTCTACTTTAGATTCTGCATTTTCCACAGCTGTCACCAGTTGATTTACTAATACAATACGGCATGGTTTTTCCGCTTCTACATGGATTTTCACTTTTCCATTTTCTTTTTTCACAGCAACAACCGTATCCTCAATTTGATTCATATTATAAACAACCGTTTTTGCTTCTTTTCCTTCTTGTAGAGCATAGGCTTTTATTGTCACTTGATCCGCATAATCATAATCTGGACGGCTTGTTTCTTTTCCAACTGCGATTAAGCAATTCTCTCTTACAAAAACAGGAATACTTAAATATCCACAGTCTTCTTCATACCATTTTCCACCTTCTTTTACTTCTCCAGTCAAATAATGTGTCCATGTTCCTTCTGGTAAATAATAGATCGCTTTGCTTTCCTCATTGAAAATCGGTGCAACTAATAAAGAATCCCCAAACATATATTGTTTATCGAGATAAGCGCAAGTTCTATCATCCGTAAATTCCATAACCATACTCCGCATCATTGGAACACCGGTTTTCGCTGTTTCGATACAGTTTCTATATAAATAAGGCATCAATCCTGCCTTTACTTCTGTAAAGTAACGAACAACGTCAACCGCTTCTTCATCATATGCCCAAGGAACACGATAAGAAGTGCTACCATGTAATCTAGAATGAGAAGACATTAAACCAAAGGCTGCCCAACGTTTATAGACATCAGGAGTTGAAGTGCTTTCAAATCCACCAATGTCATGGCTCCAATATCCAAATCCAGACATGGTAAGAGATAATCCACCTCTTAAACTTTCTTCCATAGATACATAATCTGACCAACAATCTCCCCCCCAATGCACAGGGAATTTCTGACCTCCAACGGTAGCGGAACGAGCAAATAAAACCGCTTCTCCTTTGCCCCGTTTTCTCTCTAATAATTCAAATACCGTTTGATTGTATAAATATGTATAATAATTATGCATTTTTTCAGGATCAGAACCATCGGCATAAACGCAATTTACTGGAATTCTTTCACCAAAATCCGTTTTGAAACAGTCAACACCCATATCTAATAATACTTCTAATTTCTCTTGGAACCATTTGCAAGCCTCTTTATTTGTAAAATCTACAAGTGCCATTCCTGGTTGCCACATATCCCATTGCCATACAGAACCATCGTTACGTTTAAGGAAATATCCTTTTTCCATTCCTTCTTTAAAAAGGACGGATTCCTGTCCGATATAAGGATTAATCCAAACACAAATATTAAGACCCTTTTCTTTTATTCGACGCAACATTCCTTCTGGATCTGGGAAGACACGATTATCCCATAAGAAATCAGACCAGTGGAACTCTTTCATCCAAAAACAGTCAAAGTGGAACACACGAAGACCAATGCCTCTTTCTTGCATCCCATCAATAAAACTCATAACGGTTTCTTCATCATAATTGGTTGTAAAGGAAGTGGAAAGCCAAAGTCCATACGTCCATGGAGCTGGTAACGCTGGTTTTCCTGTTAAATCCGTATAACGCATTAACACTTCTTTCATACTTGGACCATTGATAAAAAAGTAATCAAGTGTTTCTCCAGCAACCGAAAATTCTACTTTTGCCACCTGCTCTGTTGCCACTTCAAAAGATACTTTTTCTGGATGGTTTACAAAAACACCATATCCTCTATCGGTTACATAAAAAGGAATATTTTTATAAGATTGATCCGTGCTTGTTCCCCCATCTTCATTCCAAATATCAATGGATTGGCCATTTTTTACAAAGGCTCCAAAACGCTCTCCAAGACCATAGACATGTTCATTGACAGAAAGCCCTAATTGCTGTCTCATATAAGCTTTTCCTGTTGGATCCATATCATAAGCAAATCCTGTCCACTGGGTACGCATATAAGCAAGATCTCTTCCCTCGCTCTTTGTCAAAAGCTTTCCATCTCTCTCATATTCCATGCTCCAGTTTTTCTTTTGGATACGAAGAGAAAGACTTCCATTTTTAATATATAATTCTTCCTCCGTCTCTCTTACATCAAGATGGCCATATTCATTTAAATTTAATTCAAATTCTGGTGATTTTTTATTAACTCCTAAATGATGGCTCACTTGCACTCGAATCACTTCTTTTGCTGGTGCTGTAATTCGAATTGTTAAATTAATTCCCCCAAGAGTATCCCCCCTATGAGCAATGTGATGCGTTGGTGCACAGATCACAACTTCATTTTCTTTTTTATCCACAAAGTAGACTTCCTGTGGTGGAAAACATTCGATACCTTCTTTTTGTAACCAACAACCATTTCCAAACTTCATAGCCTTACAATCTCCTTTTCCTATCAATTTCTATCTAAACTTTTTATTCTTCTATGTATGTATTGATTATAAACAACAGTTTTCATTCTGAATACCGTCAATATTTCACATAAAATACTTACATTTTTAGATCGGCTTTTTATTTTAAATTTGATCAAAATTCCTTTTTCTTGTATACTATTTTTATA
>UQVN01000241.1 GCA_900544525.1 uncultured Eubacteriales bacterium | reverse complement strand
ATGATCGCGGCTGCAAGTACCGAAAGGTCGCAGGTGAGGAAAGTCCGGGCTTCATAGGGCAGGGTGCCAGATAACGTCTGGTGGAGGCGACTCCCAGGCTAGTGCAACAGAAATAAACCGCCAGTTTTACTGGTAAGGGTGGAAAGGCGAGGTAAGAGCTCACCGCTGGACTGGTAACAGGACAGGCTCTGTAAACCCCACTCGAAGCAAGACCAAAACGTGAGCGATACGGCTGCCCGTCGTGCTTACAGGTAGGTCGCTTGATCTTGTTGGTGACAGCAAGGCTAGATAGATGATCATTCTCGACATAACCCGGCTTATCGTCCAACTCATGGTGTTGTAAAGAAATAGAATAATCAAAAATAAGAATTGTTGTAGGAAATCTATAACAATTTTTTTTTGTGGGAAAATTCGTTTTCTATACATAAAAAAACACACTTTGTTCTAGTGGAGAGTGATACTTCTTAATAGAAAAAATAGACGATATGTAGCTCGTCCATAAGAAAAAATTATTCCGCAAACGGTTGTTATTAAAAGCTTTTCACTATGTTTTTATTATTTTACTTTATGCAGAAAAAGTTGTATAATGAAAAAAAGAGTTAAGGAGGGATTAGGCATGGGATTTTTATTTGAAGGAAAACGTTTGGATGAAATTCAAAACTATTTGGACGCTCAAATGAATCACGTAGAACGTATCTGTGATATTCCAATTACAAAAGAAGATTACTTGTATTTGGAACAAAAAATACAGCAGATTATGAAAGCGCCAGAGAGAAGTCTGTTGCTGGTGGAATATAAGCCATCGGTCGTTGTCTATTGGGTATTCACTTTGATTTATGCAGAAGATGATACGAAAAAAGTAACTGCTTTTTTTAACCAGTTACCCCAATACTTACAACGTTCTTATTTATATTTATGTCTTGATGTTTTTGGGGAACATGGCTTTATGAAGTATCGAGAATCCACGTATAATATTCGAAAAGAAGTGCGTACTCTTCTAACAATACAGGCAGGTTTTCCAGAAGAATTAGTAGAACAATGGGATTAATGAAACGATGGAATTATAAATAAAAAAGAAAAGAAGCTATCATTTCTGTAAATGTGAGAAACTTATGTAATACGTTTCTTATTATTTTTTGATATAGAATTTTATTGAAAAATTCACAGGATAGCTTCTTTTTTTGAATATTTCATTCGGAGTTATTATTTTGTAGAAAAAGTAAATCGACTCTATACAAATGAGGAAAAAAGTCTTATAATCATAGTAGTACAAAAAGGAGGTAATAGACTATGAAGTTTTATGTATGCGAAACATGTGGAAATATTATTACACATTTAAAAGAATCTGGGGTGCCAGTTATGTGCTGTGGTTCTAAAATGAAAGAACTTATTGCAGGTACATCTGATGGGGCGACGGAAAAACACGTTCCAGCTGTAGAGGTTGATGGAAATAAAGTAACGGTTTGTGTCGGTTCTGTAGCTCATCCAATGCTTGAAGAGCATTTTATTCAATGGATTGTATTAGAAACAAAAGAAGGATTCCAGACAAAAAAATTACAGCCAGGACAAGAACCAAAAGCTGTTTTTGCTCTTACAGAATCTGATGCACCAGTTGCAGCTTATGAATACTGCAATCTTCATGGACTTTGGAAAACAGAAATCTAAAGCATCAAGAAGAAAACGTGTATAGAATAGTATAAAATAAGAAAACCCTATCAGAAATCTCTTGTATCTTCAATAAAGATGCAAGAGATTTTTGTGTATCATAAGGTAGAAAAAAGGCTTTTGTTAGGAGAAATTTTTTGGATTGTAAGAGTTTTGTAAAGACATGAAATTATTTCTTATGGTACAATAGTATCGAAAGTAAATGAATGAAATATGTCTTTAATACTGAGATAGAGATAAAAATAGGAGAGAAAAAATGAAAGATATAACAATTTTAGTTGTAGATGATGATGAAGAAATTGCAGAATTAGTAGAGATTTATTTAACAAATGATGGATATCATGTAATTAAGGCATATGATGGACAGGAATGTTTAAAAACATTAGAAGAGAATAAGCAAATTAAATTAATTATTCTTGATATTATGATGCCAAATATTGATGGATTAGAGGTATGTAGAAAGATTCGAAAGACAAGCAATATTCCAATTATTATGCTCAGTGCAAAGGCAGCTGATATGGATAAAATTATTGGATTTGGAACAGGCGCTGATGACTATATGACAAAGCCATTTAATCCATTAGAATTAATGGCAAGAGTGAAATCCCAATTAAAACGATATACGAATTTGAATGTTGGAATGGAAGGTTCTCAAAACGATGATGCATTAGAAATTCAAGATTTAGTTATTAATCGTAAAGCTCATAAAGTGCATAAAAATGGAACGGAGATTAATTTGACGCCAATCGAATTTGAAATTCTATATTTGCTTGCTTCTAATACAGGAAGAGTTTTTGGAACAGATGAGATTTTTGAACGAGTGTGGAATGAAAAAGTATATGAAGTAAACAACACTGTTATGGTACATATTCGCCGATTGAGAGAAAAAATTGAGGATAATCCAAGAAGCCCTCAGATTTTGAAGACAGTTTGGGGGGTAGGCTATAAAGTTGAAGATTAAACGAGATAAAAAAGTTAATTTTATACGAAGCTTTCGTTTGAAAATTGCAATTTATACTTTAATCAGCTTAATATGCACGGTTGCTACCGATGCGATGATTCTTTTTTTATTTTTCCTTTATCATAGGCAATCCGTCAATCGTTCTTTACAAATACAACAGATGAGAGAAAATTCGTCTATGCAGCTTATGGCAGTAGATTCACAAAAGGAACTCTATAGAAGGATTTATGACGGATTTGGTCTTACAGGGTCGATTTGGGTGGATGTTGTTATTTTAGTTGGATTTTCAGCAATCTTATTTACTGCCTATTTTATATTAGTCTCCCATAATATGGTGAATTACCTAAGAGAAATTCAAACAGGAGTAGAGCGAATTAAAGAGGGAGACTTTGACACGAATATTCGTGTTTTAAATGAAGATGAATTATCGGGTATGGCAAATTCGATTAATGAAATGCGATATACAGTTAAAGAGTTAATGGAAAAAGAGAGAATGGCAGAGAAAGCAAAGAATGATTTAATTACCAATGTTGCCCATGATTTGAGGACGCCTTTAACCTCTATTATTGGTTATTTAGAGTTGCTAAAAAACAATGAACAAATACCGAGTGAAACAAAAAACAAGTATTTACACATTGTTTATGACAAAGCAAAACGGTTGCAAGGTTTGGTTGTCGATCTTTTTGATTATACAAGATATGCAAAAGATGGCATCAAGATTCGAAAATCCCCATTAGAATTAAATCGGTTTTTAGAACAACTGTTAGAAGAGTTTTATCCAAGTTTTCAAGATGAGATGTTAGAATGTCATTCTAACTTGTGGAAAGAGGACATTCACTTGCAAGCGGATGGAGAATTGCTTGCAAGGGCATTTGGAAATTTGCTTTCCAATGCAATTAAATATGGTTCGGATGGAAAGTTAATTATTATAAAAACAAAGGTAAGAGGAAAATGGGCAGTTGTATCTATTACAAATTTTGGTCAAATTATACCAAAAAGTGACTTGAATAAAATATTTGAAAAATTTTATCGCGTTGAGTCTTCTCGCTCTTTAAATACAGGAGGAACGGGTTTAGGACTTGCAATTACGAAAAATATTATTATGTTGCATCAAGGCTTGATTGATGCAAAGAGTGATGAAAATGGTACTATTTTTGAAGTGAGCTTACCATTGGAAGAAAAGGAGGAAGTATGAAAAAAAAGAAAAAAATAATCATAATGATAGTATTTTCTATTCTTATGATATTTACATCCTGTTCTAAAAGCTCATCTTCTGAAGAGAGTAGCACCTCTTTACAATCAGTAGAAGGGAACGATTTAGAGGGTAATGTGTTAAAAGGAAGTAACTTGATCAATGTGGAGGAAAATGGATTAAAAGTACAGATTACTTATGGATTAAATGGAGTAATTAGTGGAGAAGCTTGGACACCAGTGAAGTTAAAAATTACCAATACAGGAAAGAAATTTGATGGAATTGCTACCATAACATTGCCGACAGAGGAAAAGGGAAAAGGCGTTGCCTACAAAAAAAATGTTACAGTGCCACAAAATGGCAGTAAGACTATCTCGATACAAGTTCCTAGTTTAGGCAATTTTTCTCAATTTAAAGTAGAACTGATAGAAGGGGAAGAAGTAAAAATCCATAAACGCATTCAAACAGGAAGTAATATTGGAGAAAACCAAAATCAGATGATTACTGGTGTTTTATCCGATAATATTAGTTCCTTAAATTACTTTGATGGTGCAATCATTGAAAACCGATATGGTATGTATTCAAACATTGTCTCATTGACAAAAAAGAATTTTCCAGAAGATACTACTTCCCTTAGTGGAATGGGATTTTTAATTATTAACCAGTTTGATACAGGAAAGTTATCTAAAAAACAAGTGGAGGCCATAAAAGAATGGGTAGAACAAGGCGGAGTGCTTTTACTTAGTGCTGGGAATAAGGCAGAAGAGACCTTTAGTGGATTTTTGGATGGATATTTAAATGTAGAAATAAAAGGAAACTCAAAAAAGAAAATTACTTATGCCAAAAATAAAAATAGCCAAGAAATTGTTGTTGATGGCTCTTCGTTAGTAATAGAAGATGGCATAGCGGTAAAAGGAATTATAAAAGGTGGTAATATTTGGAAAATAGAAAAAGGAAATGGAAATATTGTCGTAATGGATTTTGATTTGGGTAGTAATGAGATAGGTATGTGGCAAGATAAAATCGAATTTGCACAGACTCTTTTTCAAAAGACATTAAGTGAGACCATCGAAAACTATTTAAGAAATGTTTATATGGGTGGTGTTTATACACAAGATATTCAAAAAGCGCTTCAGTTTTATGGGAATATTTC
>UQVN01000240.1 GCA_900544525.1 uncultured Eubacteriales bacterium | reverse complement strand
TGATAAAAAATCCATGTCAAGAATAAAGAACTTGGGGAAGGTAGTTCTTATCGATAATTTTCATAAAACAATATTTCTTATCTGGAAAGGGAATAGGAATATAGGAATTATATAAAATGTAAAATGAACTTGACAAAAAATGTAAAGCACACTATACTATAAATGTAAAGTATACTATACAAATTAGAGAGGAATTCCATATCTGTATAAAAAGAATATGGTTGGGAGACAGAGGTTTTCTATAATAAGAGAGGAGGAAAAATGCAAAATCGAATACAAGAGCTTAGGAAAATAAATAAAATCACACAAAGTGAATTGGCAGATGCTGTGGAAACAACAAGACAGACGATTATTTCTTTAGAAAATGGCCGCTATAAAGCATCATTAGTATTGGCACATAAAATTGCGCAATATTTTCATACAACCATTGAAGAAATATTTATTTTTGATTTAGAGGAGGAAAATATAAGATGATTTGCAAATTAGTAGAATTAAGAAATAATATCCAAAGTGATGAAGATTACAAAGCGTTATTAATCAAGAGAAATAAGAGGTGCCGACTTTTAGGATTATGTGGGGTTTTAACAATAATCATTGGAATGACAACATCATCTCTATTAGAAAAAGACTTTATGAAAGGTTTTTTACTGGGAGCTGGTTGGGGACTTATTATCGTAAGTTGTATTTTGTACTTGAATAATAAAAGAGTATTGTCAAATAAGAAGAAGTTGCATGAACAGCGATTAGCCATAAAAGATGAACGTAATCAAATGCTTGAGCAACAAGCAATGGCCATTACTTTTTATAGTATGTTTGCATTATGTTATTGTGCCATGATAGTATCTATGTTTTTTAGTCAGGGAGTCATGATAACAATAACATTAGTTATGGTTTGTGTTGCGATGCTTGTTGTATTTTTGATAAGTAAAAAAGTTTTAAGCCTAAGATATTAGGAAAGAGAATAAAAGAGAAAAAGAAACTGTTACATAGGAGATAGAAGTTTTTAGGCTCCATGTAACAGTTTTTTTCTACACTTTGTAAGAGGATAAGTTAAGCAAAATACCATATTGACATATAATATTATATGTCATATAGTATAGGTATCAGTAATATTATATGCTGTATAATATTGTTTTTTATAGAATAGTTGATATAGGTAAGAAACCATAAGAGTGCTAGAGTATCCTTTTGATCACAGGATAAAGCGGAATAGACGACAAAAGGGAGTTTGAAAGGAGGGACGAACATGGTATTTAATACAGGAGCAGCACTGCTGGATGCGATCGTATTGGCTGCAGTTTCAAAGGAAGCAGAAGGGACTTATGGATATAAGATTACACAAGATGTTCGGCAAGCACTTGATATATCGGAATCAACACTGTACCCAGTATTACGACGTTTGCAAAAGGATCATTGTTTAGAAGTCTATGATAAACAATTTGGAGGAAGAAATCGGAGGTATTATAAAATTACGCCAGAAGGTTACGCTCAGCTTTGGCTTTATGTGGAGGAATGGAAAAGCTATTCTTGCAAGATTAGCGAATTTTTTGAGGAGGTGAAGGTGCATGAGTAGGGAGATGTTTTTAAAGAGACTTGAAGAACTTTTATATGATTTACCAGAAGAAGAACGAGTAAATGCACTAGAATATTATGAAGATTATTTTGAAGAGGCTGGTTCTGATATGGAATTACAAGTGATTCGAGAACTAGGGAGCCCCGAGCGTATTGCTGCGATCATTAAGACAAATTTATTGCGAGAAGTGGAAAATCGGAGTACTGATGGAGAGTTTACAGAACATGGATATTCTACCCCTGAGTTTGATGAGAAAAAGAATGAAATTGTTTTAGGAAGTCAAACGCTCCGTGAACAGGAGGAAGAAGAGAAGAAAAAAGTTTTTCAAGAGAATGAGTTTCAAAAAGATACTTCGGATAAAGGACAGAGAAAAAGTGCTCATTACCAAAGAATGTATGAACATCCTTATGAAGAACAGCCAAGGAAAAAAGGTTCTTTTTTTGGTAATAGAAAATGGGAAGGAAAAGATATTATTATCTTACTTCTTATTATTTTTATTGGTTTACCGATAGTAGGTAATATGATCGAATTTGTTTTTGGAACGACACTTGGGCTTGCTGCTACTATTTTTACAACAATACTTGCAGTGTTATTATCTGGTTTTATTTTACTGATCGTTGGTATTGGTTTATTTATTATTGGAATTATAGTGACTTTTTTCCTTCCAATGGCTGGTATTTATTTAGTGAGCGCTGGACTGTTTTGTTTTGGAATTGGGCTAATTTTAAGTTGGATTATTGTGAAACTTTGGAAACACTTCATTCCTTATGTTATAGCATTTTTTCGCAATCTTTCCTATCGAAGAGCACAGAAAAAGGAAAAGTAATCAATCATTTGGTGAAAAATATTTTCTAAAATAAGAACCATTATAAAATCATTTTTGAGAAAGGG
Organism: uncultured Eubacteriales bacterium; assembly: GCA_900544525.1. GTDB lineage: Bacteria > Bacillota > Clostridia > Lachnospirales > Lachnospiraceae > Scybalomonas. Next base: position 2,614 of record UQVN01000240.1, on the reverse strand, counting down.
GAAGTTGAAATGAAAAGACGAGGAAAAATAGTGCTAATCATAGGATGCCTCTGTATTGTAATTGGAGGGATTGGAATGATAGTAGGACAGCGTGCAGGGGCAAAAACGATTTTGGAAAATTCTCTAGGAGAAACTTTTAGTTTTATTTCGAGTGGTGATAATAACGAAGGGAAGAACAAACGGGAACAGATAGTTTCTAGTGAAATTCAGAAAGAAGAGTATATTAATAAACATGAAGAAGAACATGAAAAGGAAACGGTCGATACACAAAAGACAAATCAAGTCTTAAATAACAATCAAATAGCAAGTACAAACATACAAAAGATTGATTTACAGATGAAAGCAAGAGATATTGTAATCAAATCAGGCGATGTAGAATCCATTTCTTATGAAGGAATATTGGATACTGATGAAATTAAAGTGGATCAAGAAAAATTAAAAATTGAAGATCATTCAAAACTATTGAAAAATATCAATAAAAACGTTACATTAGAAATTATAATTCCTAATCGTCTCATTCATGAAATTGAAATAGAAAATAAAACAGGGAATGTTACATTAGAAGGAATTGAAACAAATGAACTTTCACTAGAGTTGGGGGTCGGTGATGTAAAACTTAAGGAAGTAACGATCCATAGTGAAACAGAAATAAAAGGTGGAACTGGAAATATTCAAGTAAAAGATAGTACCTTTTATTCAAAATTTGATATAGACGAAGGGGCTGGTGATATTACATTTATAGGAGAATTAATTGGAAACGTAAAAATTAACTGTGGAATTGGGGAGATAGAATTGGAGGTGGATAATCATAGAGATAATTATCATATTGTAGCAGAAGGAGGAGTCAATTCTCTTAAGATCGATGGAGAGAAAATGGGTGGTTCTCTTGCAACACAATATAACGATAATTATGAAAATAATCGTTTTGATATGAAGTTAGAAGTCGGGGTTGGAGATATTCAGGTGAATTTTAATGATCAAAAACCTATTTTTCAATAATAAAATTTTTGTGTTGGGTTAGGAGTAAAATTATGATTATAAATAGAATGAAACATTCAAAAGAAGTAAAAAAAGATAGTAATAGCAGTTTTGGAGTGCTAAAACAAGAAGAAAGCCTTATGATCAGCAATAAGGTAAATGTTATTATAGAGGCAAATAGAGATGGTAGTTATTCCTTTTTACTTCAAAATGGATCTAATATACAACTGAGAGAAAATTCAATTTTATATAGTGATTTAAATGGGGAAACACAACGAAAAGAAGATTTTAAAAAAGAAAATAGATTTGTTTTTTTCGGAGAGAAGAAAGGCGAAAAAGAGATCATCAATGGAGAGCATATAAAAAATATTTATATGATAACACATAAAAAAGAGATTAAAATAAGGGAAAGTGATACAAATAATTTTGTCTGCGAAAGCAATGGTCGCTATCTACTTATGGAGATTGGAAATGATTTATATTATTGTGACTTATCTAAGGAAAGCAATTCCTCTGCTGTGATTTCGATTCCACAAAAGAAATATAAAAAGATTTTCATTCGTACCGAAGAAGGGAACATAAATTGTAAAGGGATGAAAGCGGAACAGATTGAGGTAGAAACCATGGAAGGTGGGGTCTCCCTACAAAATATTGTGGCTGAGAAGTCCGTGGCTGTGGACACCAGTAGTGGGACAATTTGTGTAAGCAAAATAAAGGCAAAAGAGATTTTTCTTCGTACTCTTGATGGCAATATAAGCCTAGATAGAGCTAGTACTCTAAAACTTAGAGTGTATTCATCAAGTGGAACGCAAACATTAAGAGAGGTTATGGTCATAGAAAAAGTGAGTATCAAAGGATTGGAAGGAAATATCGTTACGGAAAATGTCGATTGGAAGGAAGTGGATATCGAACAATTCGATGGGGAAGTTTTCATTCAAACAAAACGAGAGGAAGAGGATAAAGATAATTTGTTGATAAAAAATTACTTCTATGTTAAACTTGGACGAGATTAACATACAAAGGAGCAATAAAAAATGAAAAGAATTGCAAGATTTGAAAAAGTGAGTTTCGAACGTTTTGTTGAAGACTGGAAAGATACATTTGAAACCGAAGAAAATGTAAAAGAAATTTATGAGGCCATTATGCTGCCAAAGAGAGCTACAAAAGGTTCTGCAGGATATGATTTTTATAGTCCACTTTCTTTTTCTTTAAATCCAAATGAAACAATTAAAATTCCAACAGGAATTCGTGTTTTTATGGAAGAAGGCTGGGTATTAAAATGTTATCCAAGAAGTGGATTAGGATTTAAATATCGTTTACAGATGAATAATACAGTTGGAATTATTGATAGTGATTATTATGAATCCGATAATGAAGGGCATATTTTTGCAAAGATCACAAATGATTCCAATGAAAATAAAACAGTTTCTATTAAACAAGGAGAAGGTTTTATGCAAGGTATTTTTGTAGAATATGGAATTACTTTTGATGATGAAGTAAGTGAGCAAAGAAATGGTGGCTTTGGTTCTACAACAAAAGCATAATTCAAAATCCACTGGTAAAAATTTGCAAAAAAAATTTAAAAATATATGTATTTTTATCTTGAAAATTACGTACAATTAGTATATACTCTTTA
>UQVN01000239.1 GCA_900544525.1 uncultured Eubacteriales bacterium | reverse complement strand
CATTTTTTAATTGACCAATCAATCTATTTTTATGTATTTATTCTATTTTCTTTCTCTTCTGTATTTTTATTGTGCAACTTTCATAATTTTTACCCCATATTCTATGTAAAACTTGTTCCATTGACTTTATGATATCAGAACATTATACTTTATTAAAACATATTTACAAAACTTTTGTTACAAAAAAGAAATAGGAGGAACGACACTTTGCAGACGGAAAACATTTTAGAAATGCGGAAAATAGATAAAATATTTCCAGGTGTAAAAGCTCTTGATCAAGTTGATTTTTCAGTAAGACGCGGGGAAGTCCACTGCCTGATTGGTGCCAATGGCGCTGGGAAATCCACCTTAATGAAGATCTTATCTGGCGCTTATAAAGAAGATGGTGGAGAAATTTTTTTCAATGGTAAAATTCTATCTTCTCATAGTACAGAAGCTCGAAAAAAAGAAGGGATTTCTATTATTTATCAAGAACTTTCTCTCTTTAATGAATTAACGGTAGGCGAAAATGTCTACATGAACAATTACCCAAAAAAAGGTGGAAAAATCGACTGGAAAAAAGTCTACGCAGATACTCAACAACTGGCAAACACTTTAAACATCAAGATTGATGCGAAAGCCAAAGTATCAGATTTAAATATTGGGCAACGGCAACTCACAGAAATTATGAAAGCTCTAGCAAGCGATGCAAAGCTGATCGTTATGGATGAACCATCTTCTACCCTTTCTAAATCTGAATTTCAAATTCTTGTAAAAGTAATCGAAGATTTAAAGAAAAAAGGGATCACGATTATTTACATATCCCATCATTTAGAAGAACTCTTTATTGTGGGAGATCGCATCACTATTTTACGAGACGGAAAATTCATTGCTTGTAAATCAACAAAGGAACTGACGGAAAACTCTCTTGTAGAATATATGACTGGTATTGATATTTCTAAAATTCAGCAAGAAGAACAAGAAGTTCACTCCGTATCCGATCAAGTCGTTCTTGAGCTAAAGGAAATGCACAATGCGAAAGTTTCCCATATTAATTTAAAACTTCATCAAGGAGAAGTATTAGGACTTTATGGACTAGTTGGTGCAGGCCGTACGGAAGTTCTTCAATCCATTTTTGGATTAGCACCAATTACAAAAGGTGAAATGTTCATTCATGGAGAAAAGGTGACACTTAAAAGTTCTCAAGATGCCATCAAAAAACATATTGGGCTGGCTCCTGAGAATCGAAAACAACAAGGTTTAGTTCTTTCTCTCCCTGTATGGGAAAATATGTCCATGGTAGCTCTTTCTAAATTTAAGAAAAATGGTGCCATTAACTACAAACAAATCCGCACCAATTGCAAACTTTATAAAGAAAAATTAAAAATTAAAACACCTGATGTGGATACCATTGCAGGTAACTTATCTGGTGGAAATCAGCAAAAAATTATTCTAGCCAAATGGCTCATTGAAGATTGTGAAATTCTTCTTCTGGATGAACCTACTCAAGGAATCGACGTTGTAGCAAAAGAAGAAATTTATAAATTAATTCGAGAAATGACGCTAAATGGCAAGAGTGTGATTGTGGTTTCCTCAGAACTAGAAGAATTAACTCGCTTATGCGATAACATACATGTTTTATATGATGGACAACAGATTCTTCAAATGAATAAATCAGAATTTAATACAGAACGTATTCTTCAAGCATCTGTTGTTGGCAAATAAAAGGAGACAAAATTATGACAAAAAAAATAACGGTAAACGAATTCATAAAAAAATATAACCTTATTCTCTTATTACTTATATTCATTATTATTTCCACAATACTTTCACCTAATTTTTTAACAATCAACAACTTTTTAAACTTACTGCAACAATCCTCGATTCCTGGAATTGTAGCTATTGGTATGACTCTCGTTATTTTGCTTGGCGGTATTGACTTATCCGTTGGTTCTGTTCTCGCCTTTTCTGGAATGATGACTTCTGTTGTCGTTCAAAAATTCGGCGGTGGAAATAGCATGGCTGGAATCCTTCTAGGCATTTTAGCTGGTCTTTTTGTCAGCGCAATTATGGGACTGATTACTGGTATTTTAACTTCTCATTTCCATCTTCCTGACTTTATCGCCTCCCTTGCTATGATGGAAGCGGCAAGAGGGGCTGCCCTTTTAACAACAGGAGGAAATCCTGTCTTTGGCCTCGATGGAAAATTCCATGTGCTAGGTGGTGGATTTTTATTTGATTCTGTAGCAATTAGTGGTATTTTTTGGATTTTATTTACCATTATTTTAGCCTTAGTTTTAAAATATACTGTTTTCGGACGAAGCCTTTTTGCCATCGGTGGTAATAGAGAAGCTGCTATGTTATCTGGTATTAAAACAAAAAGAAATTATATTATCACTTATGTATTAAGCGCTCTTTTAGCTGGATTTGCTGGAATTTTAACTGCTTCTTGGATGTCTACAGGACAACCAACGGCTGGAAATGGCTATGAACTAGATGCTATCGCTGCTTGTGTCATCGGTGGCGGTGCTGGTTCTATTTTAGGTACGTTTGGTGGAGTCTTCCTCCTTCAAATTTTAACAAATATTTTCAACTTAGTTGGACTTCCTTCTTATTATCAAAGAATCGCAAAGGGAATTATTATCGTCTTAGCCCTTTTATTAAATCACTTTGTATCAAAGAAGAAAGCATCAACAGCAGAATAATAAGAAACGAAACCCTATGTTTACCACTTTAAGAAAGGAATAAAATTATGAAATTAAAAAAAGTAATGGCTCTTATGGTATCTTCCCTTATGACTCTTAGTATTGTTTCTTGTGGCAGTGCAAACGGCTCTACTACAAAAACTGATAATAGTGATACTCTCTTTACCATCGGCTTTTCAAACTGCTCCCAAGACACTCCATTCTTTGCAAACATGACTCCTATTATTGAAAAATATGCAAAGACAAAAAACATCAAAGTGATTTCCTTAAATGCTGACAACGATGTATCCAAACAAAATAAGGATATTCAAGATTTACTTTCTCAAGGAATCGATATTTTAATCACAAATCCTGTTAACGAAGATGGCCCTTCTGCTGGAATCGAAGCCTGTGAAAGAGCAAATGTTCCTGTTATCACTGTTGATAAAAATGTAAAATCTGGAAATGTTTCTTGGGTTGGTCGTGACAATAAAGAGATGGGACGTCTTGTAGGCGAACGCCTAATCGAATTACTTGGTGGCGCTGAAAATGCAAAAGGAACGGTATTAGAAATTCAAGGAACTGCTGGTTCTACTACGATGATGAACCGCCGTGATGGATTCCATGAGGCATTAGAAAAAGCACCAAACTTAAAGATTGTACAGTCTTCTTACTGCGACTACGATCGTTCTAAGGCAATCCCTGCTACACAGGATCTCCTTCAAGCTAATAAAGATGTAGTAGCTATTTTTGGACACAATGATGACATGGCAATTGGTGCCGCTCAAGTCTGTCGAGAACAAGGACAAAAAGATATTCTTGTATGCGGTGTGGATGGATTAATGGAAGCTGTCTTAAAAGCAGAAGCCAATGAATATGCTTGTACTGCTTCTAACGATCCTGTTTTAATGGGAGAAACGGCTGTTGATACGGCTATTAAAGTTATGAACGGAGATACCGTAGATTCTTTTGTCGATGCGGGAACAGTTGTTATTGATTCTTCTAACGCCAAAGAATATGCAAATAAAGACCTTGACTTTGCAGAGATGAAACGTTAAAGAATACAAACGCATAACCTTTTTCTTTTCCCTGCATACAATGAAAAAAAAGGAATTTTTTCTATGAAGTTATCTCCATTAACCTCCGTTTCCGGATTAATTTTAAATATTTCACCCTTGTCCAATGACTGTTGTTCTCAAATGATTTCTTTACAGACGGGAAACGGCATTGTTAACATTGTTATTTCAAAAGATACTTATGTAGTGGATTGTACAAGATTAAGAGCTGGTATGAGAATCCATGCTTTTTATGACGCTAATGCTCCAGTTCCTCTTATCTTCCCACCTCAATATCGTGCAGAAGTCGTGGCTGTAGCCACTTCTGGAGAACAAGTTACAATTACACATTTTGACAGAGATTTAGTGGCTTCCAATGGATCCTTAAAACTAAATCTTGATAATCGAACAGTTATTGTAACGCAAAATGGACAACGTTATGACTGTAACCCTGGTGGCAATACATTAATGGTATTTTATCGTACTACAACAAGGAGTATCCCTCCTCAGACGACACCAAGAAAAATTATTGTCTTTTGTTAATTTATTAAAACATTGTAATTAGATAAAAACTGGAAAAGGCACGATATTCTACTTTTAAAATAGAATATCGTGCCTTTTCCTATCCGTTAACGCCCATCATTTTATAATCGGTGCTGGTCGAAACCGCAAATAATCCGAAGAAACTAACTGATACTCCACCCCATTGACTTCTCCCAAAAAACTATCTTGAAATCGCTCTTCCCCATGACAATGGGAATAGATTACTTTTTCCACCCCATATTGTTCTGCTATGTTTGTAAATGGGCTTTCATTCTCTCCAATGCTTGTTGGCGGATAATGAAGAAACATAAGAAACTTCTCATATCCATCTTTTTTTGCCAGTTCAAACGAAGTCTTTAATCGTTTCATTTCTCTTTCCACTAACATTTCAAAATGTTCTATAGAATCCTTTCCTTCATAGCAATAACCTTTTGTACCAACTAGCGCATAATCTTCATAGGTAAAGTAATTATTTTGCAAAAAAGAAAGTTTTCCTTTATATTGTTTATTTAATTTCTCCGTTTTCTTAACATCCCAAAACATATCATGATTTCCTCGAAGCAATATTTTTCTTCCTGGAAGTCCACTAATAAAATCTAAGTCTTTTTCACATTCTTTTAAATTTCTTCCCCAAGAATGATCTCCAGTAAGAACAACCGTATCCTCTGGTTTTATCTTCTTTTTCCATCTTTTCTCAATTTTCACCACATGATTTTTCCACTCTCTTCCAAACACATCCATTGGTTTATCCACAGAAAAAGATAAGTGTAAATCTCCAATTGCATAAAGCGACATCATTCTCCCTCCTTCTCCTATCAATTCTATCTTTATTAATAAGCAATATAAATCTTTCAACAATAGC
>UQVN01000238.1 GCA_900544525.1 uncultured Eubacteriales bacterium | reverse complement strand
ACCTTGAAACTCTGCAAAAAATGCTATATGATAGAAACGAAACGAAAACAAAGTGTGCGTTGTATCAGTTTTTTATATTAGAAATACTTTTTATGAAAATGGAGATTTTATTTATGAAAAAAAGACGTGGATATTTGCATAACAACTATCAACTTTTTTATTTAAAAGATCAACAGACAAAAGAAATTGAAGAACATTATCATGAATTTCCAAAAATTGTTGTATTTATATCAGGAAAAGCTTCTTATCTCATTGAAGGATGTACTTACGAACTACAACCTTATGATATTTTACTCATCCATCAAAATGATATTCATAAACCACTCATCGATCTTTCTCTTCCTTATGAGCGATATATTTTATGGGTAGATCCTGCTTTTTTACACTCGTATAGTCAAAAAAGTTCGGAATTACTGGCTTGTTTTCAAATAGCCTCCCAAAATAATTTACATTTATTACGTCTAAAAGACTCTGCTCTTATGATCTTTCAAAGTCATATCAAAGCTCTTCATCAAGAACTTATGTCTTCTGACTTTGGAAGCGATATTATGGCAGATACATTCCTCTTTCAGATTATGGTGCAATTAAATCGGGAGCTTTTATCTAGAAATAACGCGATTACTTCTTATAATAGTGATCCAAGAATCCAGTCTCTCATTCAATATATTCGCGATCACTTAGAACAACCGCTTTCCATTCCTGAGCTGGCCAATCAGCTTTACGTAAGCCCATCTTACCTAATGCATCTTTTTCGCCAAGAGACAGGCATGAGCCTTCATCAATATATTACAAGAAAACGGATTCAGCTAGCAGCTTCTCGCCTAAAAGAAGGAATTCCTGCTACTGAAGTTTGTTTCTCCTGTGGATTCCAAGATTATTCCACATTTTCAAGAGCTTTTAAAAAAATATTTAAAACTTCTCCTGGGCAATATAATAACAGCTAAGATTCAACATCTTTCTCTTTTTGAATATAGTAAAAGAAAGAATAATTAGGTGGTTTTTTATGATATCCCTTACTATATTGATGGAAATTCTAGTGTTCACCTTAGCACTTTCTATAGATAGTTTTGCCGCCTCTTTTGCCTATGGAGCGGGAAAAATTAAAATTCCTTTTTCTTCTGTCCTAACAATGAGTGGTCTTTGTAGTGGTATTTTATTCCTTTCTTTGCTTATCGGACATAGTGTAACTTCCGTTATTCCCAGTGAAACAGCAAATGGAATTAGCTTTTTCTTATTAAGCACCATTGGATTTATCAAACTATTTGATAGCCGTATTCGCCATCTCATCAACGAAGGCGGACTCAAAAAAAGAAAGATTCATTTTCAATTTTGTAGCATTTCTTTTATTATAACAATTTATGGCGATCCAGAAAAAGCTAATATCGATAAAGGACAGGATCTTTCGCCAAAAGAAGCAATTTCTCTTGCACTTGCACTCTCTCTTGACAGTGGTATTGCTGGTCTTTCTGCGGGAACTCCTGCCCTTCATCCATTTCTTACTTTATTTTGTTCCCTTCTATTTGGGATTTTAGCCGTTATGCTCGGAAGTTCTTTTGGCAATCGGTTAACAAAAAAATCAAATCTTGATTTTACATGGCTTGGAGGATTTCTCTTAATCTGTCTTGCCTTTTTTGAATATTTCTTTGCGCCTTAATGAACTAGATTTTTTATTGACTTTCCTTAAATTTACGTTCTCACTCCCCTTTTACTTTCTCATACACATTGATTTCTCTTTCCTTTTTACGCTCTTCTCCAAATCGAAGTGCTAATATTTCATGGGTTAATAATGGCATCATGGATAAGAAAATAAGCATTTCCCATTCTTGTAGTGTCAGACGTACCGTACCAAATACAGCTACAAAATAAGGATTTTCTGTCACTAAAAGCTGAAGACCCATTCCAAAAATAAGAGCACCAATCATCCATTTATTTTGTAAATGGTTCATTCGAAAAATGGAAAGTTCGGTATTTCTCATGCCAATGGCATGAAAAAGCTGAGAAATTCCAAGTACCGTAAAGGCATATGTTTGAGAGCGTTTTAAAATATCTTCTTGTTGTAATAGCGCTAGCATAGCGTCTAAATGGAAGCCTGTTCCATTCGCCATACTCTGCACATAAGGAACTGTAAAATACGCTAATAAACTAAGCCCTCCAATTAAAGCCCCATAAAAAATTGTGCAAAACAGTCCTCCATGGGCAAACAGGCTCTCTTTTGCCTTTCTTGGAGGTTTTTCCATCAATAACTGGTGTTGATTAATATCCACACCTAATGCTAATGCAGGAAAAGAGTCTGTAATTAAATTGATCCATAAAATATGGCTGGCTTTTAATGGAGATGGCATTCCAAGAAGCACTGCAACAAACATCGTAATAATTTCCCCAAAGTTTGAGGATAATAAAAATAAAATCGCCTTCTTAATATTGGCATAAATTCCTCTGCCCTCTTCAATGGCTTTTTCAATGGTAGCAAAATTATCATCCGCTAAGATTAAATCTGCTGCTTCTTTCGCCACATCGGTTCCATGAAGTCCCATAGCAATCCCAATATCCGCATTTTTTAAAGAAGGGGCATCATTGACTCCATCTCCTGTCATCGCCACAATTTCCCCGCGCCTTTTAAAACCGTTTACAATTCTTACTTTATGAGCAGGGGATACCCTTGCAAAAACACGAAGTGTTGAAAGTCTTTTTTCTAACTCTTCATCAGAAATTTTATCTAACTCACTTCCGCTCATACATTGTTCTTTTTTGGTGGCAATACCAAGTTCTTTTGCAATGGCAAAGGCTGTATCCACATGATCTCCTGTAATCATAACCGTGGAAACTCCAGCTGTTTTAAAGGTTTCAATGGCTCCTTTTGCCTCTGGTCTTGCTGGGTCTACCATTCCTACTAGTCCCAAAAATGTCAATTCCTGTTCCATCGGCTGTTTATCATTTTCTCTTTTTGCCACGGCTAATACACGCAGTGCCTTTTTGGACATCCATTCCATAGCCGTTTCTATCGCTTTTTTATCCGCTATAGAAAAACTTCTTGTCCTTCCTCTTTCTTCTATTTTAGAACATCGTTTTAAAATTTCATCCGTAGAACCCTTTGTATAACTAATCGTCCCCATTCCATTTTGATGAAGGGTTGTCATCATCTTCCGAGTGGAATCAAATGGAATTTCATGAATTCTTGGATATTGTGGTTCTAAATTTTCTTTCTGGAATCCTAACTGCTTACCAAAATCTAATAAGGCAAGTTCTGTTGGATCTCCAAGTCTTCTTCCCTCTTCTATTTTTCCATCATTGCAAAGGACAAATCCTTTTATATAATCTGAAGAAACGTTATGAGAAATTTCATCCATTGGACAAATTTTTCCATCAAAATATCCATATGTAACCGTCATTTTATTTTGAGTTAACGTTCCTGTTTTATCCGAACAAACGACACTAACCGCTCCTAATGTTTCTACAGAAGGCAGACGTCTTACAATAGTCTGTACCTTTACCATTCTTGATACACTAAGGGCTAATACAATTGTAACAACAGCTGGTAACCCTTCTGGCACTGCTGCAACTGCCAATGATATGGCGGTAAGAAGCATATCAAAAATTGGTCTTTTTTGCCATACGGCGATTAAAAATAAAGCAACACATAATAAAACCGCCACACCACTTAACAATGTTCCAAGCTCCGCTAGCTTCTTTTGAAGAGGTGTTGTTTCATCTTCTGACTGATTTAATAAACTGGCGATTTTTCCAATTTCTGTTTCCATTCCTGTTGCAACAACGACTCCTTCTCCTCTTCCATTAATAATATTTGTCGTTGTAAAGACCATATTTTTTTGATCGCCTAATGGCAACTCTTTCTTTGAAAGAAACGAAGCATCTTTACTTGTAGGAATGGATTCTCCTGTTAAAGCAGACTCTTCTGCTTTTAAACTGCTAGACTGGAAAAGACGAATATCGGCTGGTACTTGTCTTCCTGCTTCTAACAATACAATATCTCCTGGCACTAATTGTTTTGCTTCTATTTCATATGTTTTCCCTTCTCGTTTCACCACTGCTGTAGGGCTTGTCAGCTTTTTTAGCGCCTCTAATGCTTTTAACGCCTTTCCTTCTTGTACGACCCCAACAACGGCATTTACAAAAATGACAACTAAAATAATTACCGTGTCACTAAATTCCCCCAATAACATAGAAATAGCCCCAGCAATAAATAAAATAAAAATCAATGGCTCATTTAACTGTTCTAAAAACATCTCATACCATTTCTTTGGTTCTTTATGTTGTAATTCATTTTCTCCATAACGTTTTAATCGTCTTTTTGCTTCTGCCTCTGTTATCCCAATTTCTTCATCGGTTCCATACTCTTTTATCAACTCTTGCTTACTCTTTGTCTCATACATAATTTTCTTCTCCCTTCCCTGTCCTATTTAGCCATATTCTTTCTTCATTTTCTTCTTATATTGCCTTCTGCTAATCGTATGAAAAAAAAAATAAGATTATGCTTGACATTTTTAAAAAATCGTTTTATACTAAAACAGTAATAATTATCAATATTACTTTTTTAAAATTTAAAAGTTGTGAGGAGAATGCCTATGAGCCCGGTTTTAAAAAAGAGTAAACAGCGCGATGCGATTTTAGCTTTTTTAGAATCTAGAACGGATCATCCATCTGCTGATATTATTTATATGCATATGAGAGAAATTATGCCAAATATCAGCCTTGGCACTGTATATCGCAATCTCGGCCTACTCTGCGAACTCGGACAGATTACTAAACTTCCCTGCGACGACAAAGTAGATCGATATGACGCTAGAATCAGTCCTCATAATCACTTTATATGTGAGAAATGTGGAAGGGTGATCGATCTAGAAATGGATTCTATTGATTTCATTAAAGATATGGCATCACAAAACTTTCATGGTCAAGTTTCAAGATACACTACGTTCTTCTATGGAACTTGCGAAGAATGTTTACAGAATCCAAAATTAGAAAGTTAATCGTTTTAAATTTGCATTTTATGGGCTTTCATCAAAATATTGAATATACAATTCCTTTAAAGGATCATTAAATTTTGTGAAAGCCCGTTCTATCTAAACAATATGAGATGAAAAAAGTCAAAAAAAGTTTTTTTTAAAACTCTTGACAATTCAAAG
>UQVN01000237.1 GCA_900544525.1 uncultured Eubacteriales bacterium | reverse complement strand
AAGATTGACACGAAAAAAAATCCATGTTACTATCCTTTTGCAACAATTTTTTTTCATGCAATTTTATTAAGAAAAAAGAAGTATTTTTAACTTTTGTCATGTGATTTTTCTGTTTCCCCATCCATGTAAACAGATCACATGACTTTTTTATGTTATAGGAAATTGTGTTTCCTATCATTTAAAAAAGCACCATGTACAAATGATGTATGTTCTCAGAAAGGAGTTTTTTCTATGTCCAATCATTTTATGAAAACAAAACCTGTTTTCCCTTTACTCATGTCCATGTCCATTCCTATGATGTTTTCAATGCTCATTCAATCTCTTTATAATATTATTGATAGCATTTATGTAGCTCAACTTGGCCAAACAGCCCTTACGGCTGTCTCTATTGCATTCCCCTTACAAAATCTTGTAATTTCTGTAGCTGTTGGTATTGGAGTCGGTATTACCTCTACTATTTCCATCTATCTTGGTTCAGGAGAACAAGAGAAAGCAAATAAGGCAGCGACTCTTGGTATCGCTTGCACTTGCATTCATTGTATCCTCTTTTTACTGTTTGGTCTTATCGTTACAAGGCCCTTTTTAAGTCTTTTTACAAATATCAATGAAATATTAGCAAACGCTTGCGATTATACGTATATTGTACTTTGTTTTTCTTTTGGTACTTTAATTCAAGTCACTATGGAGAAAATTTTTCAAGCAGTAGGTGCTATGAAAACAACAATGCTTTTGCTTGCTACTGGATGCATTATTAATATTATATTAGATCCTATCTTTATCTTTGGATGGTTTCAAGTTCCTGCCCTCGGCGTAAAAGGAGCTGCGATCGCTACTGTTATTGCACAAATTTGCACTGCTATTCTTTATATTATCGTATATCGAAAGAAAAACTTTGCAGTTATCATCCATCCAAAGTATTTAAAAATGGATCTTACGATTATAAAATCCATCTATTCCGTGGGCATTCCTTCTTCTCTTATGATGATTTTACCATCGATTTTAGTTAGTGTTTTAAACAGCATACTAAAACAGTTTTCGGATCTTTACATCAATGTATTAGGAATTTATTTTAAGCTACAAACCTTTATTTATATGCCTGCCAACGGAATTGTACAAGGAATGCGCCCTATCATCGGATATAACTACGGTGCCAAAAATTATAATCGAATGAAAAGTACCATTCGTTATAGCCTCTTATCCGCTGGTATTATTATGCTATTGGGAACTATTCTATCCATGATAATTCCTCGTGAAATTTTTATGCTATTTCAATCCGATTCTTCCTTATTATCAGCTGGAAGCACCGCTCTTCGAATTATAAGTCTTGGATTTTTAATCTCTACCATTGGCATTATCTTCTCTGGGACTTTTGAAGCCATTGGAAAAGGAAATGAATCTCTTATTATTTCTTTGCTCCGCCAATTCATTCTCACGATTCCTCTTAGTCTTATTTTGAGTCGAATTCCATCAATTGGAGTAAACGGTGTTTGGATTTCTTTTCCAATTGGAGAATTATGTGCTTCTATTGTAGCCTACTTTTTATTGAAAAAGCAAGAAAATGGAGCATTATTCCCTTTTTCTTTTAACAAATAAAATTTATTCAAAAAACGACTGCATGCAGAATTTTACTCTATTGCATCCAGTCGTTTTTATGAAACCTTTCTAACAGATATGATTTCTCTTAAAAATATATACTTTGATTTTTTACTGTGATAATAAAATATGTTCTAAATCATCGGGAACATATATCATTCCAAAAAATTCTTTTTCAGCTTCTTTTTTATAAGCTTGTTTTCTCGTAGATAATGTTTTATCTTCTGTATGATATAGAATTAAAGTTTTTACTTCCAGCTGGTTTGCCAGTCTTCCGGCATCTAAAGCTGTGCTATGATGTTTTTCATATGGACGAAATTGTTCTTTTTGTTCGTATAGACAAAAGGCTTCTGATAAAAGCCAGTCGCTCCCCTTTACTAAGTTTTCGCAGGAAGGATGAAACGGCTCATCTCCAAGACAAGTGATTCTCTGCCCATCTGCCAATATTCCTTGAAATCCAAATTGCTTTGCTTTTGTAGAGTGAATATCAAAACATATGATTTTCATATTAATGCTTTCTATCATAACCTCTTCTTGATCTTTCACTTCCATAAGTAAAATTCTATCGCCAATGTATTGGAACAACTTTGGAACTAATGTCATCTTACAAAATGTCTCTAACATTTCTTTTACCTCGTCATGACAATAGATAGAAAAATTTCCTTCATACTGTCCCGCCTGCATCATAGACGCTATTTTGCGAATAACCCAAATAGCACCTAATATATGATCGGTATGTCCATGTGTAAGAAACATATCCTTTATATTTTTAAAATCCATCTTCACTTGCTCTATCTGTTTTAATATACCATTTCCTCCACCTGCATCTACAAGAAATCCTTTTTCGTCCTTCTTAATTAAAAAGCAACTATTATAGCATTTTGTCACCATGGCATTTCCAGTTCCAAGCATAATTAACTCATATTGACCTTGTTTCATTTATTTTTTTTACTCCTTTAAATACTAAAACTCCCCACTTCTTTCTAAATCAGCTCCTCCTTTATCTAGCGTATCTTATAATCGTCATCCATTTCTATTACCGATGGCGACATATAAATACTAGAACCAAAGTCATAAATATCCACTTCTCCCCTTCTCCTATTCACTTCTCTTTGTAACTGACTTTCTTTCATTAATTTTTTTATTACTTCTTCTCCACGTTCTTGCTTTACATCGAGATCGTATATAGCTTGCTTCATCCAATCATAGGAGGTGATTCTTGTTTTGTAAACCCAATTAACTTTTTCTTCGCTTTTTCTTTTAATCCCAATTTTTTCAGGGAACGTAACATCATAATTCTTTAGTTCTACACATATTTCTGGAAGAAGTTTGATAAATTCTATGGCAAGATTTTTATCTTTAAATTCTTCTAATAATGTGTCATAAAGCGTATGATAAGGTTGTCCCATATTTTCTTTTATTAATCCAAATACATAAACCACCTTATCTTCTATTTCTTTTTTTGTATAAGGATATGGCTCATATCTTTTTTTATCTTGTAATACACATATGTATTGTTGATATCTTTGTAACTTAAAATACTTATCAAGTGGCATATCTTCTTCTACAGTTTTCATATAGTTTTTTATTTTTTCACTTAAATTTTTACAGGCTATATTATTGATTGTTACATTACCATACTGAACATCGCCAATCACCTTTCCACCTTCACACCAGATCCAATAAAAACGTTTTTTCCCTAAATGCAATTTTATCTCATTTTTTATCGTATCCCACATACTCTCTTCATATATTTTTCCAGTAATTCCTTCTCCCGTGTGCTCTAGTACATCGCTAATATATACATCGAATCCGTAAGTTTCTCCGTCAATTTCCACATCTAAAGTTTTTACTCTTGGATAGTTTGGATCGAATACATCAAATATAGTCTCCATTGTTGTAGCTAAAAAAGAAAAAACAGCGCGGTTTACGGCTAGCTCCATATTCTCTCCCCATCCAACTGAAAAAGTAGAAATTGGCTCTTGAAACATTTCATGTTCAATCCGGTAGTAAATATAAATTGTACTATTGCCTTGATTATCTACTTCTTGTACATTTCTTAGAACTATCGTAAGCTCCCACCTTGGAACTACAATCGTTTTATCAACGATTTTATTTCTTTCTGTTAAATTTTCATGAAGTTGATTTAATACTCTCCAAATTAAAATATCTTGTGTATCTGCTTTAATGTGTTGATTGAAATCTCCCATCGTAAATACCTCTCATTTATTTATTATGTAATATTACCTTTGTGCAATTTTCCATTATCATGGTATATGATATTTGTTTTATTCACAAAGGTGTCTGTTTTAAAAATGTATATTCCTACTCACACCTGCAAAAGTCGGGTACATTTTTATACTTAAACTATACCATATATTAACTCATAATACCAAAAAAAGTGCGAATTTTTTATTATTGCTTTTTTTATTTTGATTTTTTCGACTTTTTTCTATTATTTTTGTACTATTTCGTCATAATTCGACAGACATTTTTACTCGTATTTTTGGTAAGTTAATATTCTTTAAATAACATAGCATACGAATTACAAACGTAAATATCCAAGAAACAATAACTGCTACCCCTGTTCCCCAAATATTACATAAATAAATAAAGACAAGTCCTCCTACTACTGCTGCCACCGCATAAATATCATAGCAAAAAATAGCTGGCTTTCGATTTACCATAATATCGCGGATCATTCCTCCTCCCACACCAGTTACACAGGCAGCAAATAAAATCACCATTTTATTTTGCCCTTGTTCCATCATTGTAGAAGCCGCAGAAATGGCAAATGCCGCAAGACCTATGGCATCGATAATAACAAAAACTATTTTATTTAATATATTTTTCCGAAGAAAAATAGCCAGACTGCCACCAAGAAAAATGACCCCCCAAGTCCATTGACTTGTAAAAAAGATTGGTAATCCTTGATTCAAAATTGCATCTCTTAAAATTCCTCCCCCCATAGCTGTAATGGCTGCCATTACATAGATTCCAAATAAATCAAATTTTTCCTCCATAGCCACTACCGCACCAGAAATAGCAAATGCGAATACTCCAATTGCTTCTAAAATATTCATCATATCCTACCTTTCTACTTTAAAATTTTATAAAATACATAGGAAAAGCATCGTTTGCACATAACAATGAGAAACACGCTTTGCGAACTTTCTGCGTTGGCAGACAGTCGCCATATGTGATCATAAAAGCTCTCGTATCGCTGGTTATCTTTGCGTAAAAAAAAGAGGTGTGATTATAGAGTATCCCTATAATCACACCTCTGTATTGGTACCTGAAAGATTCTCGGCTTGCCGATTGCTTCTTGGGTGCTATGCTTTCCAGAGTTTTGTCAAGATTCGGTCCTTTTACCTGAGAGTTTTTGTGTGTCTTCTGTTTCCCCTTCGGTGCTGTATGTTACAGTCTCTCCCAAATCCATCTTCCAAATTCTTATATATTTTTCTTCGTCTAGTATAGCAATGGTTCTTAAAAAAAACAAGCCTCTTTTTATTCTCCATTTCACTTATTGTCTTCGTGTAAATAAGAATTATCATCCATAAAACGTAATAATCGTTCTACATCTTCCTTCCTT
>UQVN01000236.1 GCA_900544525.1 uncultured Eubacteriales bacterium | reverse complement strand
TATTCACCCACCTCTAAATTATAAATTCTACTTTTTCTTTTTCTTATTTTTCTTAAATAATCCTTCTACAAAACCTTCTGCTTTATCTTTCATTTCTTTTCCAAGGTTTTCTAAAGATTCCTCTAAATTTTCGTTCTCCACGACTTGTTTTTGCCTCGCTTTGCCTACCATAGCATCACGGAATGCTTCTAATGCTTCTCTTTGATCTTTATTTAGACTGGTAGGAACTTCTACAACAAATGTCACATAGTGATCACCACGAACATTTTTATTACGAAGTGTTGGAACACCTTTTCCTCTTAAACGAACTTTTGTATCTGTTTGTGTTCCTGCCTTTAAGTCATACTCTACTTGACCATCGACGGTATCAATACGAAGTTTTGCCCCAAGTGCTGCATCTGCAAAGGATACGGGAACGGTTGTAAAAATATCATATCCTTGACGTTGGAATTTTGGATGGCGTTCTACCATAACGGTTACCATTAAATCCCCTCTTGGACCACCATTTGTTCCTGGTTCTCCTTTTCCACGGATACGAATACTCTGTCCATTATCAATACCTGCTGGAACTGTAATTTGAATCTTCTTACGTTTCTTCACATAACCTGTTCCGCCACAGTCTTTACATTTATTTTTAATAATTTTACCTGTTCCATGACAATCTGGACAAGTCTGTACATTTCTAACCATACCAAATAAAGACTGTTGTGTATAGACAACTTGACCTTTACCACCACATTTTTGACAAGTTTCTGGTTGGCTTCCATGAGCTGCACCTGTTCCATGACAAGTCTCACACTCTTCATTTAATGTAATATCTAATTCTTTTTCTGTGCCGAAAACAGCTTCATTAAATGTAACACGAATAGACGCTCTTACATCAGCTCCTGGCATTGGACCATTGTTGGCTCTTCTGCTTCTTCCGCCACCAAAAATATCGCCGAAAATGTCACCAAACATATCGCCCATATCTGCGCCGCTAAAATCGAATCCCCCAAAACCGCCGAATCCGCCAGCACCGCCACCGCCTTGTTCAAAGGCTGCATGACCAAATTGATCGTATCTTGCACGCTTATCTGCATCGCTTAATACTTCATAAGCTTCTGTTGCTTCTTTGAATTTTGCTTCTGCCTCAGGGTTATCTGGGTTGGTATCGGGATGGTATTTTTTTGCCACCTTACGGTAGGCACGCTTAATCTCCGCATCGGTAGCCCCCTTTTGTACCCCGAGGACTTCATAATAATCTCTTTTTTCTGCCATCTTACTTACTCTGCCTTTCTCTTTCCATGCTCGAAAAGAGGTTGCTGCAAACGGAATGTAATTACAGCCTTTTTGCAACAACCTCTTCTTTTACGAAACTTCCAAACGATTTCAAACGTGTTTTTTACATGTCCTACGTTCTAGTTTCTATTACCTTTCTTACACTTCTTTGTAATCGCCATCAACAACATCATCTGCATTGTAGCTAGAATTTGCATTTGCATCTCCATTTGGAGCACCATTAGCACCTGCTGTCTGCTGAGCTGCTTCATACATTTTTGCAAATAAGTTCTGTGCACTCTGCATTAATGTTTCTTTTGCAGATTTGATTGCTTCTACATCAGAATCTGTCATGTTTTCAGGCTGTGTTTTTTCTACTAATTCTTTTAAAGCATTTAAGTCTGCTTCTACTTTTGTTTTTTCTGCTGCATCTACTTTATCCCCTGCTTCATCAAGCGCTTTTTGTACTTGGAATACCATAGAATCAGCATCATTTCTTGTATCAATTGCTTCTTTTCTCTTCTTATCCTGAGCTTCAAATTCAGCAGCTTCTTTTACTGCTTTTTCAATATCAGCATCAGACATATTAGAACCAGCTGTAATTGTAATATGCTGTTCTGCACCTGTTCCTAAATCTTTTGCAGATACATTAACGATACCATTTGCATCGATATCAAATGTTACTTCGATTTGAGGCACACCTCTTCTTGCTGGAGCGATACCATCAAGACGGAATCTACCAAGAGATTTGTTATCTTTTGCAAACTGTCTTTCACCCTGTACAACGTGGATATCTACTGCACTTTGGTTATCTTCTGCTGTTGAGAAGATCTGGCTCTTCTTAGTAGGAATTGTTGTGTTACGTTCGATTAATCTTGTAGCAACACCACCTAATGTTTCGATAGAAAGTGATAATGGAGTAACATCAAGTAATAAGATATCACCTGCACCTGCATCACCTGCTAATTTACCACCTTGAACAGAAGCACCGATTGCTACACATTCGTCTGGGTTGATACCTTTGAATGGTTCTTTTCCTGTTAACTGTTTTACTTTTTCCTGAACAGAAATCATACGAGTAGAACCACCAACTAATAATACTTTATCAAGTTCAGACGCTGTTAATCCTGCATCTTTTAACGCTGTTTGAACAGGTGTTGCTGTTCTTTCTACTAAATGAGCTGTTAATTCATCGAATTTTGCTCTTGTTAAGTTCATATCGAAATGTTTTGGACCTTCTGCTGTTGCTGTGATGAATGGAAGGTTAATGTTTGTTGTTGTAGCAGAAGAAAGTTCTTTTTTGGCTTTTTCAGCAGCTTCTTTTAAACGTTGCATAGCCATTTTATCTCCTGATAAATCAACACCTTCTTGTTTTTTGAACTCATCTAACATATATTGTGTAATTACGTTATCAAAGTCATCTCCACCTAAGTTATTATCACCAGCTGTTGATAATACTTCGATAACACCATCACCGATTTCAATGATAGATACGTCGAATGTACCACCACCTAAATCGTATACCATGATTTTTTGTTCATTTTCATTATCAAGTCCATAAGATAATGCTGCTGCTGTTGGCTCGTTGATGATACGTTTTACATCAAGTCCTGCAATTTTACCAGCATCTTTTGTTGCCTGACGTTGAGCATCGTTGAAGTAAGCTGGTACTGTAATAACCGCTTCTGTTACTTTTTCTCCTAAATAGTTTTCTGCATCTCCTTTTAATTTTTGAAGAATCATAGCAGAAATTTCCTGTGGAGAATATTTTTTTCCATCGATATCTACTTTATAGTCAGTTCCCATATGTCTCTTAATAGAAGAGATTGTTTTTTCTGCGTTTGTTACTGCCTGACGTTTTGCAGGTTCACCGACAACTCTTTCTCCTGTTTTTGTAAATGCAACGATAGATGGTGTTGTTCTAGCACCTTCTGTATTTGTAATAACAACAGGTTTTCCACCTTCCATAACTGCTACACAAGAGTTTGTTGTTCCTAAGTCAATACCAATAATTTTACCCATGATTTTTTCCTCCTAATCATTTTCCAGAAATTATAGTGTTTTTCTTTTCTCTCTGGTGAAAGCCTTTGCTTTCTCTATACTAATGTTTTACTTATTTCTAATTTTTATGAAGCATCTTTTTAGTTTGCTACTTTTACCATACTGTGACGAAGAACTTGGTCTTTGTACATATATCCTTTTTGGAATTCTTCTGCTACAATATTCTCTCCTAATTCTTCATCTTCCACGTGCATCACTGCATTATGGAAATCTGCATTGAATTCTTTTCCAACCGCATCCATTGGAGCTACTCCAATTTCACCAAATACAGTCATGAGCTGTTTATAAATAGCATCAATTCCTTGTACAAATGCATTGTCTTTTTCTTCTTCGGAAACTGCTGCAAGTCCTCTTTCGAAGTTATCTACAACTGGAAGAAGTTTTTCAAGAACATCTTTTGCACCCATATCAAACATTCTAGTTGTTTCTTTTGCTGTTCTTTTTCTTGCATTTTCAAATTCTGCCATTAAACGCTGATAGCGGTCTTTTAACTCTGCAACTTCTGCTTCTTTCTTTTCAAGTTCTGCCTCTAATGCTTTTGCATCTACTTTTTTACGCTTTTTAAATAAGCCTTCTTTATCTTTTTTATCTGCTTTGTCAGAAGCTTCTGTTTCCACAGTTTCTGTTTCTTCTTTCACTTCTTCTTTGGATTCTACAGTTTCTTCTACTGTTTCCTCTGTCTTTGCAGTTGTTTCTTCTTCTAAATTCACTTTATTCTCTTCCACTTACTACACCTCTTTATCTACATTTTCTTTTTAAATATCGCATCGAGTTCACCTGTCAAATCTTTTAGCGTTGTGACTACTTTCTCATAATCCATACGCTTTGGACCAATAATTCCTATTGTTCCCTTGACACCTTCCTCCAATTCGTACGTTGCAGTAACAATACTACAATCTTTCATATTTTGAACTGGTGCTTCTTCACCAATATATACTTGAATATTCTGGTCACTCCCATTTTCTTGTCTTGCTTCATCAATGAGTTCTACCAGAGCCTTTTTTTCTTCTAATACTCCAAGAAGTTGACTTGCTCGTTCCACATTGCCAAGTTCTGGATATTTTAAAATATTTGTTGTTCCACTTGTATACACTTCTAATTCTCTTGCTTTTGCAATTGCATCGGTAATCCCAGTAAAAATATGCTCAAGAATTGGAGCGTGCATACCCGCTTGTATTCTCATTGTCTGCATCAGTTCTAAATTGATCTCTTGTAACGATAATCCTTGCAGAAAAGAATTTAATAAGATGTTTAATTTAAGAACTTCATCATTCGCTAGAGGTTCCTCTACATCGATTAATTTGTTCTTAACGACATTTCCTTCTACCACAATAACGGCAAGGAGTTGATTTTCATCCACCTGAGATAACTGAATGAATTTTAGCTTCGTATCTTTATATTGAGGGGCGGTTACCATTGTTGCATAATTGGTATTCATTGCCAACACTCTCGCTACTTGTTGAAGCAAATTTTCCATTTTATCCACTTTTGCAAGCAGTGCTTTTCGTTCGCCCTCTTCTTCCTTTCTTTGTATCATCATCTGATCCACATAGAAACGATACCCTTGATCGGAAGGAATCCTTCCTGCAGAAGTATATGGTTGAATAATATATTCCATTTCTTCTAAAGAAGAAGCGATGACAATGTGAATTGAAGCATTGCGGATTGTGGCGGAACTTAAATTCAAATCTGTGTACTTAGAAATCGTTCTTGAACCAACAGGCTCTCCCGTCTCTAAGTAATTCGCAATAATTGCGTTTAGAATCTTTTGTTTTCTTTCATCTAAGTCCACATAACCACCTCTTTTACTTTTATTAGCACTCGTTATAGTTGAGTGCTAATATGTTCTTACATAAAGTTATCACTTTCTATTTTCTTTGTCAATATCTATTTAAAAAAAAG
>UQVN01000235.1 GCA_900544525.1 uncultured Eubacteriales bacterium | reverse complement strand
TGGGCAAAATTATCGGTGAAGGCATTACATTTGATGACGTATTGTTAGTACCTCAGTATTCAAACTTTATTCCAAATGATGTAGAGTTAGAAACTCAATTAACAAAAAAAATTAAATTAAATATCCCACTTATGAGTGCTGGTATGGATACCGTTACAGAGCATAGAATGGCAATCGCTATGGCAAGACAGGGTGGTATTGGTATTATTCATAAGAATATGAGTATTCAACAACAAGCAGAAGAGGTAGATAAAGTAAAACGTTCTGAATACGGTGTTATTACAGATCCATTTTATTTATCTCCAGAACATACATTAGAAGATGCTGATAATTTAATGGCAAAATTCCGTATTTCTGGTGTACCAATTACAGAAAACGGTAAGTTAGTTGGTATTATTACAAACCGTGATTTAAAATTTGAAACAGATTTTACAAAGAAAATCAAAGAATCTATGACTTCTGAAGGGTTAGTAACAGCAAAAGAAGGCGTTACTTTAGAAGAAGCAAAAAAGATTCTTGCAAAATCAAGAAAAGAAAAACTTCCTATTATAGATGATGAAGGATATTTAAAAGGTTTGATTACTATTAAAGATATCGAAAAACAAATTAAATATCCAAATGCAGCGAAAGATGAAATGGGACGTTTGCTTTGTGGAGCGGCTGTTGGAGCTACACCAGATATTTTAAATCGAGTAGATGAACTTGTAAAAGCACATGTGGATGTAGTTGTTGTAGACTCTGCCCATGGACACTCTGAAAACGTATTAAAAACAGTTCGTTTAATCAAAGAAAAATATCCAGAACTTCAAGTAATTGCTGGTAACGTAGCAACAGGAGCTGGAGCAAAGGCGTTGATTGAAGCTGGAGTTGATGCAGTAAAAGTTGGTATTGGACCAGGCTCTATTTGTACAACACGTGTTGTATCTGGTATTGGTGTACCTCAGATTACTGCTGTTATGGATGCTGCTGAAGCAGCTGCTGAATACGGAATCCCAGTGATCGCAGATGGTGGTATTAAGTATTCTGGAGATATTACAAAGGCTATCGCAGCAGGTGCTCATGTTTGTATGATGGGTAGTTTATTTGCTGGTTGTGATGAAAGTCCTGGAGATTATGAATTATATCAAGGTAGAAAATATAAAGTATACCGTGGTATGGGTTCTATTTCCGCGATGGAAAATGGTTCAAAAGACCGTTATTTCCAAGCCAATGCAAAGAAATTAGTTCCAGAAGGTGTAGAAGGCCGTGTCGCTTATAAAGGAACGGTTGAGGATACTATTTTCCAATTACTCGGTGGTTTAAGAGCGGGTATGGGATACTGTGGAACAAAAACAATTGAAGAGTTAATTGAAAGAGGTCAATTTGTGAAAATTACGGCTGCTTCCCTGAAAGAAAGCCATCCACATGATATTCATATCACAAAAGAGGCTCCAAACTACAGTGTTGAATAAGAAGAATCGCAATCTTTCTACTGAGAAAAAGAAATTTCGGCGGATGATAATGCTAGGCGGGGGAATTACCTGTCTAGCATTTTTTATTGTATTTTATTTAAATGCTATTTATGAAGAGAAAGTTCAAGATCAGGGAAATGAACTAAATCTAATCGTCGATTTGCTTACAATCAATGACTATTCAAGGCCAGGAACCATTCGGGAAAGGACAAATGGAATTGTAATTCATTATGTTGCTAATCCAGGAAGCACGGCAGAACAAAATAGAAATTATTTTGAAAGTTTAAAAGATACGAAAGAACGAAAAGCGAGCAGTCATTTTATTGTGGGGTTGGATGGAGAGATTGTACAATGTATTCCGTCAAATGAAGTTGCCTATGCTTCTAATCAAAGAAATGATGATACGATTTCTATTGAAGTTTGCCATCCTGATGAGAGCGGGAAGTTTAATGAAAAGACGTATCAATCGGTTGTAAAGTTAGCTGCCTATATGGCAAATAAATATCATATAAAGACAAAAAATATTATTCGCCATTATGATATAACAGGAAAATTATGTCCAAAGTATTATGTAGAACATGAGGATGCATGGGAAGAATTAAAAGAAAAAATAAAAGAGGCGAGATAAATCGTTTGATACATAAAAGAATCTCTTAAATTTGATGAAAAGTAAGATTGGAAATCAGATTTAAGAGATTCTTTTTCGCTTATGGAAATGTGAAATACGTTTCTCATTGGTATAAAAAATCCGTTTATTTTAATAGAAAAATTGCTATTGATAACAAGCTATAGTTGAAATCCTGTGTTTTTTATGATTTTCCAAAAAAAGGAGTGTCGTACCGAGGTTGGCTTTTTGTCAAATTTTTAGTAAAATAAAAATTAAGGACGAAAAAGAGTGAAAGCATGAGAGGAGTCTTATGAGAACAAAAGTGATTTTAACAGTAGACGATGAAATACATATTTTAGAATTAATCGAATACAATTTGAACAAAAACGGCTTTTCTGTATTGAAAGCAGAGAGCGGAGAAGAAGCATTAGAGATTTTAAAAAGAGAAAAAGTGGATCTTGTATTGTTAGATGTGATGCTTGGTGGAATGGATGGGTTAGAAGTTTTAAAAAAAATCCGAAAAAATTTTGAGTTAAAAAGATTGCCAGTTATTTTATTAACGGCAAAAGATGGAGAATTTAATCGGGTGTTAGGTTTTGATTTAGGAGCTGATGACTATATTAGTAAGCCATTTGGAGTCCATGAGATGATCGCTAGAGTAAAAGCGGTATTAAGGAGAAGCGGTAATGGGACTATGGAAGTAGAAGAAAAAGAAGAGAGTTTATTGCGCTCTGGAAAACTTTGTATTGATAAGAAAAAGAGAGAAGTTTTATTGGAAGGAAAGAAGGTAGAGCTAGCGTTAAAAGAATTTGAATTGCTTTCTTTATTAGTAAAACATCCAGGTATGGTCTATACAAGAGAAACTTTGTTAGAAAAAATATGGGGCTTTGATTATTATGGGGAAACGCGAACAGTTGATGTCCATATTCGAAATTTAAGAAAAAAGTTAGAAATACAAGGAGAAGAATACCCATGTATTAAAACGGTACGAGGAGTTGGGTATAAGTTTGAGGTAGTATAGATGAAGAAGAAACTGATATTATCCTACGTCCTTATTGTATTCTGTTTATTAGGGGCTTGTGTGGCCATTTGGAATCAAGGCTATTCCTATATTCAAAAGCAAAATGAGGAAATATTTTTAACGAAGGCTTTCTTGCTTGCAGATGAGATAGAAGAACAGCAGTTTGAATCAGAAGAGAAACTAATGAATTATGCTTTGGATAAGGCAAAAAAGTTTGGATTTCGGATTACGATTCTTGACTTACAAGGAACGGTACTTGCTGATTCCAGTAGAGATGCTAAATTAATGGATAATCATAGCAATCGAGCAGAAGTAAAAGAGGCCATAGAAAAGGGAAGTGGCTCTTCTATGCATGACTCTGTTGTGATGAAAGAGAAATATCATTATGGAGCGGTACGATTCAAAAGTGGGCAAATAGAAGGGGTTCTTCGATTATCAACTTCCTTATCCACATATCAAAAGATTTGGGATCAAGTGGTACAAAGAATCGTTCTTTTAATGCTCCTTGGATTTGTTGGAGTGCTTTGTTTAGTCCTATTGTTTTCAAGAAGGATTATAAAACCAGTAGAACAAGTAACAGCTATGGCAGAGAAGATTTCAAAAGGAGATTATGGAGCGAGAATTACCGTGAAGGAACAAGATGAGATAGGACGGCTTGCACAGGCATTTAATCGAATGTCAGAAAGTTTACAAGAGACTATGGAATATTTAAATAGTCGAAATCTGGAGTTAGAAAACTTTGAAGAAATGAGAAAACAATTCGTATCCAATGTAACCCATGAGTTAAAGACACCGTTGACTTCCATTCGAGGATTTGTAGATACTTTGAAAAATGGAGCGCTAGAAGATAAAGAATATGCAGAACATTTCCTTGATATTATTGATATTGAAGCTAAGAGGCTTGGAACATTAATTCAAGATATTTTGGTGTTATCGGAAATGGAATCAGGGAAACGGCCATTTGAGGAAAAAGTTCCATGCGATTTAAAGTTGATTTGGAACGAAGTGTATGAGTTGCTACGAGTTCACTGTAAAAATGGAGTAGAATTAAAGAGCCAATTTGAAGAGGAAGCCATAGAATTTTATGGGAATCCCTATCACTTAAAAGAAATTTTGTTGAATCTAGTGGATAATGCGTTAAATTATACTGAAAAAGGGTTTGTAAAAGTTGTGTTTCAAAAGAAAGAAGATATGCTATTGATTGGGGTACAAGATACTGGCATTGGCATTGAAAAAGAACATTTGCCAAGATTATTTGAGCGCTTTTATCGTGTGGATAAAGGTCGTTCGAGAAAACAAGGGGGAACAGGGCTTGGATTGTCCATTGTAAAGCATATTGTGGAATTATATGATGGCACAATTGAAGTGACAAGTGTTCCTGAAAAAGGGAGTTGCTTTCTTGTAAAATTGCCACTTTAAAGGAAAAAATATTTGAACTTCATAGAAAATTTTATGAAAAAAAGAGTAAAACTTAGGGAATAGAAAGGAAAGAAAAGGAAAATAGAATGAGTGAACAAAAGAATAATTCATGGTTAGTTGTATTGACACTATTAGTGCTAGGGGGAGCCATTCTCTTTTGTATTGATGGCTATAAGCGTTTTCAATTTGGACCAGATTTAGATGTGGTTTCCGTTGAGATGGGGCACTTTGGTGAAGACGCTCAAAAAAGCATTTATTTAAAGCAAACAGAAAAGACCGAAGAGGAAATGGTGCAATATTTATCACAACATGTTTTTATAAAAAGTAAGGATAAAAACTGGAAAGTGCAAAAGAAAGAGGAAAAACCCCCCTATCTTTCTGTTATTGTTCAAGAAGGGGATGAACAAGAAAATCAATATCGGATTCGAATGGTAAAAGGAGAGAATCGAGTTGGAATTACTAGTTTGGATGAAAAAAATTCAAAAGAAGTAATGTATGAATTGATGAAAAAAGATTGGGATCAGTTTCGAAGTGTTTTTTTATCGTATTTCGAAGATGCAAAAATACAGAAGTAAAAAACAAATTGTTTAATTCATCGAAATTTTATTTTTCGAAAGAAAACACTTGTCAAATGAAAAAAAATGTTGTATTCTAACGTTAGTAAAGCTGTGTGACTGGCGGATCAGTGGAATTAACCACGGGGAGCACAGCGGATAAAAGCCGACCGCCTGGGCATC
>UQVN01000234.1 GCA_900544525.1 uncultured Eubacteriales bacterium | reverse complement strand
TAAAAAATTTACAAGAGCGACTGGAAGGATTTTTGAAAGAGGATATGACAGAAAAAGAGCGATTAGAAGTCTTAATCCAGTCAGCAGTTGAATTAACATCAAAAGAAGCTCCAAAGTGGGAGTTTATTGCAGGAAGACTGCTATATTGTAAATTTAAAATAGAATTAGAAGAGAAGATGAAAGAGCTTACTATTTCTAATTTTTATGAAAAACTTTGTTATTTGACTAGCAAAAATTTATATGGAGACTATATTTTAGAATCCTACTCAAAAGAAGAGTTATTAGAAGCGGAAACGTTTTTAAAAGAAGATAGAAATGAACTATTTACCTATGCAGGACTCGATCTTTTATTACAACGTTATGTAATAAAAAGTCACGATGGAGAAAAATTAGAAACGCCACAAGAGATGTACTTAGGAATTGCCCTTCATATGGCATTAAAGGAAAAAGACAATCGAATGCTATGGGTAAGACGTTTCTATGATATGCTTAGTAAAATGGAAGTGACCATGGCTACGCCTACATTATCCAATGCAAGAAAACCTTTTTATCAGCTTTCTAGTTGCTTTATAGATGTAGTTCCTGATAGCTTAGAAGGGATTTATCGAAGCATTGATAATTTTGCAATGGTAAGTAAGTTTGGCGGTGGAATGGGACTTTATTTTGGAAAAGTCCGTTCAGCAGGAAGCACCATTCGAGGGTTTAAAGGAGCAGCAGGTGGTGTCATCCGTTGGATTCGTCTTGTCAATGATACGGCAGTTGCTGTGGATCAGTTGGGAATGAGACAAGGAGCCGTTGCGGTATATTTGGATGTATGGCACAAAGATCTTTTAGAATTTTTACAGCTAAAGACAAACAATGGGGATGAGAGAATGAAGGCACATGATGTCTTTCCAGCGGTTTGTTATCCAGATTTATTTTGGAAAATGGCAGAGGAAAATTTAGATCAGGATTGGCATTTAATGTGCCCTCATGAAGTCATGAAGACAAAAGGATATTGTTTAGAAGATTATTATGGGGAGGAATGGGAAAAGCGTTATCTCGACTGTGTGAAAGATGAGCGTATCCATAAGAAGACAGTGCTTTTAAAGGATATTGTGCGTTTAATCTTAAAGTCTGCAGTTGAGACAGGAACTCCATTTATTTTTAATCGAGATCTTGTGAATCGTATGAATCCAAACAGTCACAAAGGAATGATCTATTCTTCTAATCTCTGTACCGAAATTGCGCAAAATATGGAGCAGATGGAAACAAAGACAATTGAAGTAGGCGAAGAAAATGAAGAAGTAATTGTAACCACTTCTGTAAAAGCTGGGGATTTTGTTGTTTGTAATTTAGCTAGTTTATGTCTTGGAAATTTAGAAGTAGAAAATGACGAAAAGATGAAAGAAGTTGTGGAAACAGCGGTAAGAGCTCTTGATAATGTCATTGATTTAAACTTCTATCCGATTCCTTATGCAAAGATTACAAATAAACGCTATCGCAGTATTGGACTAGGTGTGAGCGGTTATCATCATATGCTGGCAAAACGAGGAATTACATGGGAATCCGAGGAGCATTTACAATTTGTAGATGAGGTATTTGAAAAGATCAATTATTATGCAGTTTTAGCAAGTAACGAATTGGCAAGAGAAAAAGGTGCTTATTCTGTTTTTAAAGGAAGTGAATGGGAAACAGGAGCTTATTTTGATAAGAGAAATTATAGCAGTGAGAAATGGAACCAGTTAAGAGAGTCCGTAGCTACTTATGGAATGAGAAATGCCTATTTAATTGCCATTGCTCCAACAAGTAGTACAAGTATATTGGCAGGAACGACGGCAGGGGTTGATCCTGTTATGAAACGCTATTATTTAGAAGAGAAGAAGCATAGTATTCTTCCAAGAGTCGCTCCTGATTTAGATAGCAAAACGTACTGGCTTTATAAAGAGGCTCATCAACTGGATCAAACTTGGAGTATGAAGGCAGCAGGCGTTCGTCAAAGACATATTGATCAAGCACAGAGTGTAAATTTATATATTACCAATGAATATACGATGAGACAAGTGTTAAATCTTTTCTTAGAGGCATGGAGAAATGGAGTAAAGACTCTTTATTATGTGAGAAGTAAATCTTTAGAAGTAGAAGAATGTGAAAGTTGTTCCTCTTAATGTATGAGAAACTTACTTATAAATAGAAAAATATAGGAGAAGAAAAATGTCAAAGTTACAGAAAAAGAAGTTATTCAATCCAGATGGTGAGATTGATGTTTCAAAACGTCGTATCATTGGAGGAAACACAACAAATCTCAATGACTTTAATAATATGAAATATCGTTGGGCAAGCAGTTGGTATCGCCAAGCCATGAACAATTTTTGGATTCCAGAAGAGATTAGTTTAGCTACGGATGTACTTGATTATCCAAAACTTTCGGAAGAAGAGAGAAATGCTTATAATAAAATTTTAAGTTTTCTTATTTTCTTGGATTCCATTCAAACAGCCAATTTGCCATCGGTTGGAGAGTATATTACAGCAAATGAGGTAAATTTATGTTTAACAATTCAAGCATTTCAAGAGGCAGTGCACAGCCAAAGTTATAGTTATATGTTAGATTCCATTTGCAGCCCTATTGAAAGAAATTCTATTTTATATCAGTGGAAAGATGATGAACATTTGTTGAGAAGAAATACGTTCATTGGAAACTTATATAATGAATTTCAAGAACAAAAAGATCTCTTTACTCTATTAAAAGTTTTAATCGGAAACTATATACTAGAAGGAATTTATTTTTATAGTGGATTTATGTTTTTCTACAACCTTGGTAGAAATGGAAAGATGTCAGGAAGTGTACAAGAGATTCGATATATTAACCGCGATGAAAATACGCATTTATGGCTTTTCCGCAGTATTATTATGGAACTAAAAAAAGAAGAGCCACAGCTTTTTTCACAAGAAAATATCGAATTGATAAGAGAAATGTTCCTAGAAGGCGTTCGACAAGAAATTATGTGGGGACATTATGTAATAGGGGATAAAATTGCTGGACTTACCAAAAAAAATGTAGAAGACTATATTAAATACCTTGGAAATTTCCGTTTTTCCAGTTTAGGATTTGGAACATTATTCGAAGGATATGAAAAAGAACCAGAAAATATGAAATGGGTGAGTCAATACGCAGATGCCAATCTTGTAAAAACAGATTTCTTTGAAGCAAGAAGTACTGCATATGCAAAAAGTACCGCTTTAGTAGATGATT
This sequence comes from uncultured Eubacteriales bacterium, assembly GCA_900544525.1. Taxonomy (GTDB): domain Bacteria; phylum Bacillota; class Clostridia; order Lachnospirales; family Lachnospiraceae; genus Scybalomonas. Next base: position 2,054 of record UQVN01000234.1, on the reverse strand, counting down.
TATAAAATAAATTATTTCTTGTATTTCCCGTGTAAGAGTGGCATAATAGAAAACAATCATTTGAATAAAAAATAAACTCTAATAGAAAATGGGGGATATGTGTGAAGCAGTTTTTAGAACGAGCAAAAGAAATAGAAGAACAGATAAAACAAGATCGACAGTATTTACATCAGCATGCAGAACTAGGCTTAGATTTGCCAATGACAACTTCCTATGTATTAAAGCGGTTAGAAGAGATGGGGATTACTGGAAAATCAATTGCACCTTCAGGAATTATTGCAGATATCGGTGGTAAAAAAGCAGGAAAAATGATATTACTGCGAGCAGATATGGATGCACTTCCAATGAAAGAAGAGAATGATTTAAGCTATAAGACGGTGACAGACGCTGCTCATACTTGTGGACATGATATGCATACAGCTATGTTACTTGGAGCGGCAAAACTGTTAAAAGAAAAAGAAACAGAGCTTTGTGGTACGGTCCGACTGTTGTTTCAGCCAGGAGAAGAGACAGGAGATGGAGCCAAGGCAATGATTAATGCAGGTGTTTTAGATAGTGTTGATGTGGCATTTGGAATGCATATTATGTTAGACTGGAAAGCACCAGCCTTCGGATATGGCAGTGGTTATATGACATCATCTTGTGAAGACTTTATTGTATCAATAAAAGGAATTGGCTGTCATGGAGCAATGCCACATATGGGAATTGATCCAATCAATGTTGGATTTCATATTTATTCTGCTTACCAAGCATTAATCGCAAGGGAAGTTCCTCCATCTGAAACAGTAAGTCTTACAATTGGACATTTTGAAGCAGGAACAAAGGCGAATATTATTCCAGAAGAAGCAGTTTTAGAAGGAACATTAAGAACTTATAATAAGGAAATCAGTGTTCGATTAGTGGAAAGAATGAAAGAAATTGCAAAACAATGTGGAGAAATGTTCCATGCGAAAGTGGAATATACAACAAGATTAAATCTTCCACCAACATATTCCGATCCTGTTTTAACAGAGGAATTGGCAACTTATATCGATGAGATGGATCCAACATTGATTAAAGATAGGTCATATCGAGTGACTCCATCGGAAGATTTTGCACTGATTGCAGATAAAGTGCCAGCGTCTTATTTTCTAGCAGGTGGTAAAGTAGAAAACTGTCAAGTACAACATCATAATCCAAAAGTAGTATTTGATGAAAAAATTTTAGCTTATGGGAGTGCTGTTCATGCAACTTGTGCATATCGTTGGCTAGAAGCACATAAAGAGTAAGGATTAAAATTTTTACAAAAAGATAAAAAGCGAGAGTTGGTTTCAACTCTCGCTTTTTGAAATTATATATGGAATTTATCCTTCAATGGAAATATATTTTTTGTCTTCTACTTTCTTAGGTTCTTTCTTTGGAATAGAAAGTCTTAAAATGCCATCTTCATATTTGGCCTTCACATCGTTTTCTGTGACTCCTTCGCCAATATAGAAACTACGGCTCATGCTACCAGCATAGCGTTCCCTACGGATATAATGTCCATCTTTATCTTGTTTCTCTTTATCAAGACCTTTGCTTGCAGAGATTGTTAAGTATCCATTATCAAGCTTTGCTGTAATTTCTTCTTTTTTAAATCCTGGTAAATCAATGTCCACTTCATATCCATTTTCTGTTTCACGAACGTCGGTTTTCATCATGTTCTTTGCATGTTTACCATACAGTGGATTTTTGTTACCAAAGAAGTTTTTCTCAAATTCTTTACTAAATGGGAAGTCCATAAAGTCATCAAATAAGTTTTCTCCAAAAATACTAGGCATCATCATAAGTCATTTCTCCTTTCAACTATGAAAAAATTTTTATAAGAAGCACTGTCGGAGAATTATTAATCCGAGGTGTTGTTCTCTTTTGAACTTAGGTGTTTGGAATCCTTTCTTTTTTTATTCCTCTTCCTTTGTTCTATCTGTACTATAACACTTATTATTAGCAGTGTCAACAGATGAGTGCTAATTTCATAAATAATTCACAAATAAACAAAGTGTTTATTAAATGTTATGGAATTATGCTATATTATT
>UQVN01000233.1 GCA_900544525.1 uncultured Eubacteriales bacterium | reverse complement strand
ATTTATGAAAAATGTTTAAAAAAAACCTCGTTAAAAAGTTAACAATTATTGATATTGTATACAGTATATCATATAATATTCTTGTCGATAATTGATAGCCAAACTAAGAATATTAGCTATTAAAATAATGGGAAAGAAGGGAAGAACATGGGATTATTTACATTCAAAGGTGGAATTCATCCGCAAGATGGAAAAGAGTTATCCAAAGATAAAGCGATTACTCCTTATCTGCCAAAGGGTGAACTGGTATATCCTTTAAGCCAACATATTGGTGCACCAGCAGTTCCAGTTGTCAAAAAGGGTGATCGAGTATTAGTTGGACAGCTGATTGCGGAAGCGAGTGGATTTATATCAGCAAATATCCACAGCTCTGTATCAGGGACAGTAAAAGCAATCGAAGCTCGTATGACAATTGCAGGAACAAAAGTAGACTCGATTATCGTAGAAAATGATAATCAGTATGAAGAAATTGATTTTGCAAAAAATGTAAAACCGTTAGAACAAATGAGCAAGGAAGAGATTCGTACTGCGGTAAAAAATGCGGGAATCGTAGGACAGGGAGGAGCTGGTTTCCCTACTAATGTAAAACTGACTCCAAAGAATGAAGATTCTATCGATCGAGTTATTATTAACTGTGCTGAGTGTGAGCCATATATCACTTGTGACTACAGAAGAATGATGGAAACTCCAGAAAAATTAGTGGCAGGTTTAAAAGTTATTTTAAAACTATTTCCAAAAGCACAGGGAATCTTTGCAATTGAAGATAATAAGCCAGATGCTGCGAAAAAAATGGAAGAAGCCATTAAATCTGCTGGTGAATCTAAAATGGAAGTAAAACTTTTAAAAACAAAGTATCCACAAGGTGCAGAACGTCAATTGATTTATGCAACAACAAAACGCTCTATTAATTCTTCTATGCTTCCAGCAGATGTAAATTGTGTTGTGCAAAACGTAGAAACAGTTATGTCTATTTATCGCGCAATTTATGAAGGAAAGCCTGTTTATGAAAGAACAATTACTGTAACAGGAGATGCAGTAAAAGAGACAGCCAATTTCTTAGTTCGTACAGGTACCAATAGTAGAGAGTTAATTGAAGCAGTTGGAGGCTTTGTAGAAGAACCAGAAAAAATTATTTCAGGTGGCCCAATGATGGGGATGGCAATGTCTACATTAGATGTTCCATGTACGAAAACTTCATCTGCTTTATTATGTTTTAAGAAAGATGATGTATCAAAGTCTGTTGAGACTGCTTGTATTAATTGTGGACGCTGTGCTCAAGTTTGTCCAGGACGTCTTGTTCCATCACGAATGGCTGATTTTGCAGAACATGGTGATTTAAAGAGATTTGAACAATATAATGGTGTGGAATGTTGTGAATGTGGTTGTTGTTCTTTTGTATGTCCAGCAAAGCGTCAGCTTGCACAGGCTATTAAGACAATGAGAAAAACAGCATTGGCAAATAGAAAGAAATAAGGAGGGTGAATATTGTGAGTGAATTATTACAGGTATCTTCGAATCCTCATGTAAGAGCTAAAGATACGACTAGCAGTATTATGCTCGATGTCATCATTGCGATGTTGCCAGCGACACTTTTTGGTATCTATAATTTTGGAATTCGTGCAGCAATTTTAATTTTAGTATGTATCATTGCATGTGTGGCTTCTGAAGGAATTTATGAGTATTTTATGCACAAAACTTTAACGATTAAAGATTTAAGTGCAGTTGTAACAGGAATTTTATTAGCTTTGAACTTGCCAGTACAACTTCCGATTTGGATGGCAATTATCGGTAGTGTATTTGCGATTATTATTGTAAAACAGCTGTTTGGTGGAATAGGACAAAACTTTATGAATCCAGCACTGGGTGCTAGATGTTTTCTATTACTTTCCTTTACAGGCCCAATGACAAACTTTGCTTGTCAATATTTAGATGGTGTGTCAGGAGCAACACCACTTGCCGTACTAAAAAATGGCGGTTCTCCTGAGTTAATGGATCTTTTTATTGGGCAAACTGCAGGTACAATTGGTGAAACATCTGCAATTGCCTTAATTATTGGTGGTGTTTATTTAATTATTCGTAAAGTGATTAGCTATCAAATTCCAGTATTTTATATTGGAACAGTAGCAGTTTTCACAGCAATTTATGCAGCAGTGACAGGACAAGATATTTTATATTTTGTTGGAGCACATATTTTTGGTGGTGGTTTATTATTAGGTGCTTTCTTTATGGCAACCGATTATGTAACCTCTCCAATTACTCCAAATGGAAAAATTGTATTTGGTATTATTTTAGGTCTTTTAACATCCATCTTCCGTTTGTTTGGACCATCTGCAGAAGGTGTTTCTTATGCCATTATCTTCTCTAACTTATTAGTACCTCTTATTGAGAGAGTCACATGGCCACGCGCCTTTGGTGTTCCGAAAGGAGGTAACAAATAATGAATCGTATTTTGAAAGAAGGTCTTATTTTATTTGCAATTACAGTGATTGCTGGTGCAGCATTAGGTGGTGTTTATAGCATTACAAAAAATCCAATCGCAGCAGCACAAGCAAAAGCAGAACAACAGGCTTATCAAAATGTTATGCCAGATGCTTCTGAGTTTGTAGAAGATGAAAGTGTTAGCGTAGAAGATGCCAACAAAGTCATTGCTGATGCAGGGATTACAGGAACTGAAATGAAGAAAGTGCTTGTTGGAAAAGATGCTAATGGAGCAGTTGTTGGATATGTTATGAACGTCAGCAACATGGAAGGATATGGCGGAGAACTGAATTTCACAGTTGGTATTTTAGCTGATGGAACCGTTACTGGTTATGAAACACTGATTAACAATGAAACAGCAGGTCTTGGACAAAAAGCAAAAGAAGCAAGTTTTAGCGATCAGTTCAAAAATAAAAAGGTAGAACAGTTTACGGTAACAAAGTCAGGTGCAACTTCTGATGATCAGATTGATGCTATTTCAGGTGCAACAATTACATCAAATGCGATGACAAAAGGTATGAATGCATGTCTTGCATATTTTAAAACATTAGGAGGTGCTAATTAATGAAAGCAAATACTCCAATTGAACGTTTATTTAATGGTATTGTAAAAGAAAACCCAACGCTTGTGCTATTGCTTGGTATGTGTCCAACGCTTGCGGTAACAACTTCTGCTATCAACGGTGCTGGTATGGGACTTACAACAACAGCGGTTTTAATGTTATCAAATGCTATTATTTCCGCTCTTCGTAAAATTATTCCAGATAGAGTTAGAATTCCAGCCTATATTGTAATTGTAGCTTCTTTAGTTACGATTGTACAGTTTTTATTAGAGGCATATATTCCAGCTTTAAATGCGAGTTTGGGACTTTATATTCCTCTTATTGTAGTTAACTGTATTATTTTAGGGCGTGCAGAATCTTATGCAGCTAAAAATCCTGTTATTCCATCTTTCTTTGATGGTATCGGTATGGGACTTGGTTTCACTTGTTCTTTAACGGTATTAGGTGCTTGTCGTGAAATTTTAGGTGCTGGTCAGATTTTTGGATTTCAGATTTTACCAGAAGGAATTTCCGCAACTATTTTCATTTTAGCCCCAGGTGCATTTTTAGTGCTTGCATTTTTAATTGCTATTATGAATCGTGTAAACCGTAAAAAAGCAGAAAAAGCTGGAAAACAGTATGAACCAATCCAAGGCTGTGGAGATTGTCAAAACTGTTCAAACGGAAAATGTAGTTCTAAATTCTATGATACAGATGTGAAATAAGGAAAGGGAGGAAAGAAATGAAAGAATTGTTATTAATCGCTATTGGTTCTGCCTTAGTGAATAACGTTGTATTAAGCCAGTTCTTAGGTCTATGTCCATTCCTTGGAGTATCTAAGAAGATAGAGACTGCTGGTGGTATGGGTGCTGCGGTAATTTTCGTTATCACAATCGCATCCTTCTTAACAAGCCTTATCAATAAATTTGTTTTAGTGACAACAAATACAGAATATTTACAGACAATCGTATTCATTCTTGTTATCGCTTGTCTTGTACAGTTTGTAGAGATGTTTTTAAAGAAATCTATGCCATCTCTTTATGAGGCGCTTGGAGTATATCTTCCACTCATTACAACAAACTGTGCGGTACTCGGTGTTGCGCTTACAAATGTACAGAATAGTTATAGTATTTTAGAGAGTGTCATTAATGGTATTGGTATTTCTGTTGGTTTTACAATCGCTATCGTTGTATTAGCGGGTATTCGTGAAAAAATGGAATACAATGATGTTCCAGAATCTTTTAAAGGAATGCCAATTGTATTATTAGCAGCTTGTTTAATGTCAATCGCTTTCTTTGGATTCTCAGGATTAATTTAATAGGAGGGACGAAAAAATGGGAATTATTATTGCAGCGGCAATCGTTGGACTTACCGGTCTTTTTATCGGTCTCTTCTTAGGATTTTCAGCAGAAAAATTCAAAGTTCCTGTTAATGAAAAGGAAGAGGCTGTTCGTGGATTATTGCCAGGTAATAACTGCGGTGGTTGTGGATATCCTGGTTGTGATGGTCTTGCAAAAGCTATTGCCAATGGAGAAGCTGCCGTAAATGCTTGTCCAGTTGGTGGAGAAGAAGTTGGAAATAAAATTGCAGAAGTTATGGGCGTATCTGCTGGTGACTCTGTAAAGATGGTGGCTTTTGTAAAATGTGCTGGTACTTGTGAAAAGGCAAAAACACAATACGAGTATACAGGAATTGAAGATTGTGTTATGGCGGCTTCTGCTCCTGGTGGTGGACCAAAAGCTTGTTCTTATGGTTGTACAGGTTTCGGTAGCTGTGTAAAAGCTTGTCCATTTGATGCCATTCATGTTGAGAATGGAATTGCTAAAGTTGATAAAGATGCTTGTAAAGCCTGTGGAAAATGTATTACAGCTTGTCCAAAAAATCTAATTGAATTTGTACCTTATGAGCAAAAACATTTAGTACAATGTAGTTCAAAAGACAAAGGAAAAGATGTAAAAGCAGTTTGTTCAACAGGATGTATCGGTTGTGGTATTTGTGCGAAAAACTGTCCAGTGGAAGCTGTAACAGTGGAAAACAATATCGCTCATATCGATCCAGAAAAATGTACAAATTGTGGTATTTGCGCACAGAAATGTCCAGTAAAAGTTATTCTTTAATAATAAAAAAGCTCTTCTCAAGAGAGAAGGGCTTTTTTATTTGCGTAGAAGGCATAAGTCAAGCGGAAATGCTTGTATTCTTATTTTGTGCGGAGGCAATGAGCCAAAAACTGCGTTTTTAAAGTTTAAAAGGTATAATTTTATAAATGATTCATATAAATAATAATAAAAGAGTTTCGGGGCAGATCGATGCGATTTTTAGAGC
>UQVN01000232.1 GCA_900544525.1 uncultured Eubacteriales bacterium | reverse complement strand
TTTTAATAATCTCCTTTTGGTAATAATACATATTTTATATACCAAAATGTCTTTTTTTCTCCTTTTTTATAGAGCATTTTTAACAACTTTTCTAATAACGCCTGTGTTTCTGGATGAATAATCATACGTTTACGTCCTCTTGCATAATATTTCCAAGGTAATGTTTGATTATATTCTTTTCCATAATATACTTTACTGGCACAAATTCGATCAACAACCATTTCTACCACATAGCAAAGGGGCATTTTCATACCAGCCAATGGATACGCCCCATCTAAACTATAATCAATCCAATACTCATAATGGTGTTTATTTCTCCCTTTATGATGCAACCAAGCAGAAGAATATCCTTTATCCATTCTTTCCGCGTTATTTGGACTCTCATCTCCTAAATAATACTTCACTCCTACTAAAAATTCTGTTGGAGAATATTTTGATAAATCATGAAGAATCCCTTGCTTATACAAGCCTAATCGAAAGCAATATCGCATCACAAGCAATTTATGTGTCGTGATTGTTTTAAAATGTAGCCATGTTTTTCCTCCCATAAAAGATCCACCTTTCCTTTTAATACTCCCAAATTTTCTTATCATCGCATTTTCTATCCTCTTGGATCACAAGTTCTGGACTTTTTGCACTTACTTTTGTATTTGCTGGAATGGACTCTGTAACAAAAGTATTCCCTCCAATGATCACTTGATCTCCAATCACAGTTGTACCTCCAAGCACAGTGGAGTTTGCATAAATTGTCACATGATCTCCAATGGTTGGATGACGCTTTGTTCCAGATAACTCCTGTCCCTTTCTTGTAGAAAGCGCTCCAAGGGTTACTCCCTGATATAACTTTACATGATTTCCAATAATCGTTGTTTCTCCAATAACAATTCCTGTACCATGGTCAATAAAAAAATACTCTCCAATCTGTGCCCCTGGATTAATATCAATTCCTGTTCTTCCATGGGCATATTCACTCATAATTCTCGGAATAAATGGAACTTTTTCCTCATATAAAATATGCGCCATACGATATACATAAATAGCGAATAAACCTGGATAAGAGAAAATAATTTCCTCTTTACTTCCTGCTGCTGGATCCCCATCAAATCCTGCTTGTAAATCTTTTAATAACATTTTTTGTACTTCTGGAAGTTTCTTAAAAAAACGATCACAAATTTCACTTTCACAAGAACACTCTTCAAAATGTTCTCCCTTCTTTGCCTTATCATAGGACATTGCAATACAAATTTGCTTCTTTAATTTATCATAAACATGATTCAAACGATACCCAACATAATATTCTATTTCTAAAGATAAAATGCTATCTTCCCCAAAATATCCTGGAAAAATAATCTTTTTCAGTTCCTGAATAATTTCTATAATTTCTGCTCGATTCGGCAATGGATGACCATCCTTTGGAAGAAAAATACTTTCTTGTTGATAATTTTTTGTAAAATGTTCCACTGCATAATCTAAAGCTTCTTTTTTACCCATATTCTTCTCAACCTTTCTACCTTTTACTGTCTAATGCTAGTAAACCTTTCTTATACCTATTACCAATGGTGAGAAACACATCTCACCAATTTTTCACGTTCAGGGGCAATCATCATAAACTTATGCGAGTATAGTTTCTGACTCATTCCCTTCGCGTACACGATAAGGAACTGGATTTTCTAATTTCTCCAGTTCCTAGATACTGCCAAATGTTATGCACATTGGCGAGCAATCTCAAATTACTTACAATTTTATTTTACATTAGTACAGAACAATCTTTTTGTCAAGAATGGCAATCTGCCATTAAGAAAGATGTATATCTTTTAGCACTTGTGCAAATACATTATTCACTGGTGCTTTTGCCTCCTCTTGTATTTTTTTCATATAACGATTTACATCTTTTTTGGAAACACCTGCTCCCTCTTTCTTTCTTCTTTCTTCAAATGCTTTCAGTTTTTCTTTATGCCCACAAGCACAAATAAATGTCTGTTCTTCTTTCTTTCCCCAAAGTTCCATTTTCTTATGACAAACAGGGCATCTTGCATTTGTCATTTTGGCAACTCGTTCTCGATAACCACATTCTCGATCTTGACACACTAAAAGTTTTCCATTTTTATTTGATACCGATAATAAACGTTTTCCACAATCTGGGCATTTTTTATTAGTTAAATTATCATGGCGAAACGTTCCTTTTCCTTCTTTAATTTCTCCAATCAATTGTTCTGTATATGCCTTTATTTCCTGTAAAAACTGATCTTTTTTTCCTTTTCTTTCGGCAATCTGTTTTAACTTCATTTCCCAATCAGCAGTTAATTCTGGTTTTTTCATATCTTCTGGAACCAATTCTAATAGCTGCTTCGCCTTTGAAGTAATATGAATTTCATTTCCTTTCTTTTCCATTAAAAAAGTGTGGAACAATTTATCAATAATATCCGCTCTTGTCGCAACCGTTCCAAGTCCCCCTGTCTCTTTTAACGTCTTCTTTGCATCTTTATCGTCAGAACTCATATATTTTGTTGGATTTTCCATAGCAGATAATAACGTAGCTTCTGTAAAATATGGTGGTGGCGTTGTCTTTCCTTCTGTCATGGTAATGGAAACTGTTTCGTATTTCTTGCCTTTTTCAAATTCATTCATCGGTTCTTCTGTCTGTTCTTGTTCATATACTTCATAATAACCAGATTTTAAAATATGTTTTCCAGTGGCGATAAAGGTTTCTTTTTCCACTCTTCCAATCACCGTTGTCTGTTCATATTCAAACGGTGGATATAATACTGCAAAAAACCTTCGAACTACCATATCATAAATCTTTCTCTCCTCCTGTGTCATAGATGAGAGATTTACATATTCTTCTGTTGGAATAATAGCATGGTGATCGGACACTTTTTTGTCATCCACAAAACTCTTATTTGGCCGAATTGACTGTTTTAATAAATAAGAGGCATAATTTCGATAAGGCCCTACGCCACATGCCTTTAAACGTTCGCTTATTGTTTCTACAATATCAGAACTCAAATATCTAGAATCGGTTCTTGGATAAGTTAATACTTTATGATTCTCATAGAGCCTTTGCATAATATTCAAGGTCTCTTTTGCAGAATAACCATATCTTTGGTTTGCTTCTCTTTGTAATTCGGTTAAGTCATAAAGAGCTGGGCTATAAGACTTCTTTTTTACTTTATTTACTTCTTGTATTTCAATTTTCCGCCCAGTAATACTTGCTTTTATTTGTTCTATTTTATTTTTGTCAAAAGAACGATTTCCCTTTGTCTTATTATCTTGCCATACAAAAGAAGTTCCGCCTGCACGAAGTGTCAATCCATAATAATTTTTTGCTTGAAATGTTCGAATCTCTTCTTCTCTTTTTGCAATCATCGCTAATGTGGGCGTCTGCACGCGTCCACAAGATAATTGTGCATTATATTTACAAGTTAAAGCTCTTGTAGCATTGATTCCAATAAACCAATCCGCATAAGCCCTTGCTACAGCCGCATCATACAAAGGATTGTAATCCCTTCCATCTTTCAAATGCAAAAACCCTTCTTTAATTGCTTTATCCGTTACAGAAGAAATCCATAAGCGCTTGATTGGCTTTTTGCAGTTGGCCTTTTCAAGAATCCAACGGGCGACTAATTCGCCTTCTCTTCCTGCATCAGTTGCAATAATGACTTCCTTTATATCTTTTCGATACAATAGTTCCTTTACTGTTTTAAACTGCCTTGCTGTTTGCTTCATAACAACTAATTCCATCTTTTTTGGAATCATTGGAAGATCTCCTAATCTCCACTCTTTATATTTCTCATCATATTGTTCTGGATCCGCAAGAGTTACAAGGTGCCCAAGCCCCCATGTAACGACATAGTTTTCCCCTTCTATATAATTATTTGTTTTTTTATTACAATGTAGGACACGAGCAATATCTCTTCCCACCGATGGTTTTTCTGCCAATACTAATGACTTCATCTTAACTCCTCTCTACTTCTATTATATTTTTCTTATCATACAATAAGTTCCTATTTTATGACTTATTTTATCAAATTTCTTACTTTCATACAAACAAAATACTAAACTTTATAAAACAAAGTGTACATGGCCTGTAGGCAATATTTTTTATACGATAAAGAACGGATTTTCCTATGCATAAAAAACGATGAGAAACTCGTAACACATGTTTCTCATCGTTGTATTTTTTATAAAACCACTGTCTACTCAATTTTTGCTAAAATTCGTAATAATTGTTTTAACTCCGTTTGTTTTTCCTCAGGAATCATGTTCATCACATCCCGATTAACTTCTTCTACTGTTTGAAGAACTGGTTCTTGTAAGGATTCTCCTTTGCTTGTTAAACAAATTTCTACAAACCGTCTATCTTCTTTACTAATCTCCCTTTTAATCAATTCTTTTTTCTCCATGCGTTCTAAAACACCTGAAATTGTAGAATTTTCTAATCTTAACTCTTCTGCTATCTCTTTTGGCTTGTTCTTATTCTTACACCAAAGACAATAGAGCACATCATATTGCACTGGTGTCAAATCATAAACTGCCAATCTTGTACTCATTTCTTGAAAAACAGAGTGCTGAGCAGTCGTAAGCAAATAATTAATACATCGTGTTAATTCCATCATACAGCCTCCTGAGATATAACCTTTTTTCTAGCCTATCACATCCTAATATTCACTGTCAAGATATTCGTATGCAAAATACTCTTTCTCAAAAGGGAGATAACTTCTTTACGAAGAATCTCCCTTTTGATAGTCTTTTTATTAAAACCCAAAGAGCTACATCATTCTTTTTGATATGATAATTGCTCCATTCCCTTTTTCATCCTTTAACAGCTCCCATAGTAATTCCTTGTGTAAAGTATTTTTGGAACATTAAAAAAATTGTAATAATTGGAATGGCCGCTAAAGCCGCTCCTGCCATAATCAATCCAAAATCACTTGACATTTCGGATTGCAGCTTGGCAATTCCTAGTGAAATCGTTAATTTATCTCTTGAATTCAACATAATTAACTGCATAAAATAATCATTCCAAGAACTAATGAATGTAAAAATTGCAAGTGCTCCAATTCCTGGCTTTACAATTGGAAATACAACACTGGTAAAGGTTTTGATTTCTCCTGCACCGTCTATTTTTGCCGCTTCCAACATTTCTGTTGGTATATTTTCCGAAAACTGCTTCATTAAAAACACGCCAAATGGCCATCCAATAGTCGGAAGAATGACGGCCCATAATGTATTATGTAAATGTAAAAATGACATTTCCTTTAATAGAGGGATTAGAATCACTTGTTTTGGCAATGCCATTGCACAAACCAATAGACCAAAAATAATGGTTCTACCTGGAAATCGTTTCTTTGCAAGTACATA
>UQVN01000231.1 GCA_900544525.1 uncultured Eubacteriales bacterium | reverse complement strand
TTACTTTTTTTCTTTTCCATACTTTCAGTGAGGCTTGGTGTAAAAAATATTAATATCAAGACAATTTTAGAAGCATTTTCTCAATATGACTCTAATAATGATGCACATATTATTATTATGAATTTGCGGATTCCTCGTATTTTAACAGGGATTATGGTTGGAGCAGCATTTTCTGTGTCAGGAGCAATTATGCAAGGAATGACAAGAAATCCAATGGCAAGTCCGTCTATCCTTGGTATTAATTCAGGAGCAGGATTTGGATTAGCGGTAGCTATGGCATTTGTTCCGACTGCTTCTTATAATACAGTGATTGTATTTTCCTTTTTAGGAGCTGCTTGCGCAACTGCTATGGTTTATGCAGTCAGTTCTGTGCAAAAAAAAGGAGCTACTCCGATGCGTTTAGCATTAGCAGGTTCTGCAATTACTTCATTATTTAGCGCCTTTAGTCAAGGGTTAGCAATTGCTTTTAAAATGTCACAGGAATTGACATTTTGGAATGCAGGTGGCGTTTCAGGAGCAAGATGGGAACAAGTAAGACTGGTAGTACCTTGGATTGGAATCGGATTGATTTTTTCTGTTGCTATTTCAAAGTCTATTACAATTTTGAGTCTTGGAGAAGAAGTAGCTATTAATCTTGGAGAAAAGACAGAACGGACTAAGAAAAAAGGAATGTTAATTGTATTAATTCTTACAGGTTCTTCCGTAGCAATTGTAGGACCAGTAAGTTTTGTGGGATTAATTATTCCACATATAGCAAAATTTTTTGTAGGAACTGATTATAAGTGGGTAATACCGTATTCGATGTTGCTGGGTGGGCTATTGATTGTTCTGGCAGATATTTTTGCAAGAATTGTAAATCCACCATTTGAAACACCACTTGGTGCGATTACAGCAATTATAGGTGTGCCATTCTTTATCTATTTGGCAATGAAAAGTGAAGGAGGAAGATAGCATGAGGAATAAGCAAAATAGTCGTTTTCTCATAGTAGTATTACTTCACATTATTGGGATTCTTGCTGTTTTATTTATTAGCATCAATTCAGGTTATATTAATCTAACACCAAAAGAAACACTAAAAACATTATTTGGGCAAGGAACAGAGCAACAAGAACTTATTTTGTTTAGTTTCCGCTTACCACGATTAATTCTTGCAATGCTTGTAGGAGCAGGATTATCAGTATCTGGTTGTGTATTTCAGGCAGTATCCAAAAATTCACTGGCAAGTCCTAGTTTACTAGGAATTAACGCTGGTGGAGGATTATCAGTTTTGCTATTTATTTATTTGACACCAGTGAATACATTGATAGGTATTTTTACTTTACCAGTGATTTCAATTATTGGTGCTTCGATTACAGCACTTTGTATCTATCGACTTTCTCATAAGAAGGAAGAAGCAATTTCTCCAATACGTCTTGTGCTCATTGGGATTGGTGTAAGTGCAGGAATTCAAGCGATTGAACTGATTTTAACAACAAGATTATCACCAGAGAAATTTAATCGAGTTAATATTTGGACGATTGGAAGTTTATTTGGAAGTAATTGGAACTATATTATTGCATTGCTTCCATGGGTATGCATTATTATCCCTTATTTCCTTTATCATTCTAGAAAGTTGAATATTCTAAGATTAAGTGATGAAGTTTCTGTTGGTCTTGGTGCAAATTTAAAAAGAGAACGATTTATCTTTCTTATGATGGCAGTTGCTTTGGCTGGTGCAAGTATTGCTGTTGGAGGTGCAATTGGGTTTGTTGGTTTGATTTGTCCACATTTAACGAGAAAACTTGTAGGACCAAGACATGAAAAAGTAATCCCTGTTGCAACACTTTCGGGAGCACTTTTGCTTTCTACGGCCGATCTTATTTCAAGAACGATTGTACAGCCAAATGAGATTCCTCTAGGAATTGTTGTATCTATTGTAGGAGCACCATATTTCCTATATTTATTAATTCGAGCAGATTGAGAAAGGAGGAAAATTAGTGGAGCTTTATGCGGATGAAATACAAATTTCATATGGAAAAAGAGTGATTGTCGATAATCTATCTGTGCAGATTCCAGAAGGAAAAATAACGGCTTTAATCGGAGCCAATGGCTCAGGAAAATCAACGATATTAAAAACAATGTGTAGAATTATGCAGCCATCAAGGGGAGCAGTTATTTTAGATGGGAAATCCATTCATAATCAGCCAGGAAAAGAGATTGCAAGACTTTTGACAGTTTTACCTCAGAATCCGGAGTCTCCAGAAGGTCTTACTGTAAGAGAACTAGTATCTTATGGAAGAAATCCATATAAAAAAGGATTTTCGCTTTTGAATCAAGAAGATCAAGATATTATTGACTGGGCGTTAGAAATGACCCATATGAAAGAGTTCGAAGATCGTTCTTTAATGCATCTTTCAGGAGGACAAAGACAGAGGGCATGGATTGCAATGGCAGTTGCACAAAATACAGATGTTCTATTTTTAGATGAACCAACAACATTTTTAGATATGGCACATCAGCTTGAGGTATTAAAACTATTAAAAAAAATCAATGAACAACATAAGAGAACTATCGTTATGATTGTCCATGATTTAAATCATGCTTCTCGTTATGCAGATCATATTGTTGCAATAAAAAAAGGTACAATTGTGGCAGAAGGAAGTCCAAAAGATGTAGTAACACAGGAAATTTGTAAACAGGTATTTGGAATTGAAGCGGATATTGTTTACGATCCAAGAACAAATGCACCTCTATGCTTACCATACGAGGTAACAACAGTTTATTGAATAGAGTAGAGAAGAAACGGTTTAGGGAACTAATAGGAGGAAGAATTATGAAATTAAAAAAAGGGTTTATGTTAATGACACTGTTAGGAGCTGCCATGATGGCATTTGCTGGGTGTGGTTCTACGAGTAGTAGCACAATGAACCAGACAACAGAGGGAACAATAAGTGCCGAGGGTACAACAAATGAAAAGGATGCCGTTGCAAGTGCCTCTCTTTCATTACCAGCAAGTGTTACCTTTAATGAAGAGGGAAATGCAGTTGTAGAACATAAATATGGAACAACTGTTGTACCAAAAGATCCACAAAGAGTCATTTCTATTAAGATGGAAGATTTATTATTAGCATTGGATATTGATTTTCTAGCTGGAAGAAATTTTGAGGGTTTTTATTTAGAAGATGAGATGAACGAAAAGGGAATAGCGTCTCTTAGTGTAGATGAAGAGGCAAATACTGTAAATTATGAAGAGATTTTATCTTATCAACCAGACTTAATTGTCATTCGTGATTCCTTTGATCAAACGGTATATGATGAATTAAATAAAATTGCACCAACAATTGCCTTTAATTTACAGGATAAAGTGAATTCTACTCTAGCAATTGGTGCGGTATTTGGAATAGAAGACGAAGCAAAGGCTAGAATTGAACAATACAACGAATTCTTAGCAGATGCTAATAAAAAATTACAAGAAGCAATTGGTGATGAAACAGTAGCCATGCTTCGTATTCTAAAAAATGAAATTCGTTTATACCCATACTCTGCAAATGAAATGAGTGATTTCCTATATGCAGAAGAAGGATTGGGATTAGAACCGGATCCAATGGGGGTTGAATATGATACTGCAGAAAATCTTGCTATTTCTATGGAAACACTTCCAGATTTAAAAGCAGAAAATATTATATTAATTGCTGGTTATGGTTCTGCTGATCAAGAAAATGTGGAAGCTGCCAAAGTACGTTATAATGAAATCAAAGCAGATCCATTATGGAAGAAAGTTCCTGCTGTTCAATCAGGAAAA
The DNA here is from genome assembly GCA_900544525.1 of uncultured Eubacteriales bacterium. Taxonomy (GTDB): domain Bacteria; phylum Bacillota; class Clostridia; order Lachnospirales; family Lachnospiraceae; genus Scybalomonas. The sequence continues at coordinate 1,592 of UQVN01000231.1, read as the reverse complement.
ATATATGAGGTAGATTCTAGAATCTGGCTTAATCATGGAATAATTTGTACAGAGAAAAAAGTACAGGAATTGGTAGATTTACTAACAACAAATAAATAATGAATGAGAAGCGATGCAATAAAAGATATTTTTTAAAATGAGATATTTGATGGCTGCTCATTAACATTTATAATGTTGATTCGGATTATAAACGTAAGAAACTTAGAAAAACAGATAGTAAAATTTACTATCTGTTTTTTATTATGATTCCATATTTGAAATCTCATGGCATAGAAAAATAGGTTTCTTGATATATTTTTCTATTTATTCTGGATCAGGAGTGGAAGTCATAAGAATAATTGCGGCTTCCATAAGTTCTAAATCAGAGCTATAAAATCCATCATCAATCAATTGGATAATTAATTCTACAGATTCATAATCTGTTTCCATCATATCTGCAATTTCTGATGGTTCAATATCGCGACTGTAAAGACGTTTTACAACACGAATATCCGTTAATAGTTGTTTTTTCTCATTAGCTGTCCACTGATGCATATGCTAACCTTCTTTCTAATTTTTATATCATACATAGAAACAAGCCTAAATGTTAAAAATAAAGGGATTCTATTGTGTTACTAGCTATATTTTTCCAACATTCGTTTAGAAAAAATATAGTTGGCAATACTTAATTATAAGGTAAGATGAGGAAAGATGCAAGAAAACTTCTCGCCTTTAACTTGTGAAAAAGGGAAATTTGTGGTATACATATGGTTGGAGCTAGATAAACAAAGCTAGATTTTCTTTATAAAATACTGAAAAAAGCATTTGAAGATGGATGGAATGATTAAACATTGATCTCTTAATAGAAGAAAGTCAATCAATATAGAATAAGATAGGAGATAGAAAAATGACAAAAATTGATATTATTTCTGGTTTTCTTGGAGCTGGAAAAACAACATTGATTAAAAAATTACTTAGCGAAGCGTTTCAAGGTGAAAAAGTTGTATTAATTGAAAACGAGTTTGGTGAAATTGGCATTGATGGTGAATTTTTAAAAGACGCTGGAATCGAAATTACAGAAATGAATTCTGGATGTATTTGCTGTTCTTTAGTTGGTGATTTTGGAACAGCATTAAAAGAAGTTATTGATCGTTACCACCCAGAGCGTGTTATTATTGAACCTTCAGGAGTAGGGAAGTTATCCGATGTTATTAAAGCGGTCCAGAACGTACAAGATGGAACAGACCTGGTATTAAATAGTTTTACAACAGTTGCTGATGCCAATAAGTGTAAAATGTATATGAAGAACTTTGGTGAATTTTATAATAACCAAGTAGAAAATGCAGGAACCATTATTTTAAGTAGAACAGGAAATATTAAAGAAGAGAAATTAGAGAAGGCAGTGGAACTTTTAAGGGAAAAAAATAAAGATGCTGCCATTATTACAACTCCATGGGAAGAGCTAGATGGAAAACAGATTTTACAGACAATGGAGCGTAATGATTCCTTTATGCAAGACTTGTTAAAAGAAGTTGAAGTTTGCCCAGAATGTGGACATGTTCATGAGCACCATCATGACCATGATCATGAAAGTTGTGGCTGTGGACATGACC
>UQVN01000230.1 GCA_900544525.1 uncultured Eubacteriales bacterium | reverse complement strand
TATGAATGTTTTATATTTTTTTTATTATTTGGACACAGTTTGTTCACATTTTTTGTGTATAGTAATAGCTGTAAGAGCTTTTCATATATTGAAATCCTCTCCCCCTCATTTTTTTGTAAAAGAAGAAGTGGCTTTCCCAGCCACTTCTTCTTTTTTTACCAAAAATTCTATTGCATATAAGACAGAAAAAATAATGGAGCTTTTACCAAACATAACGTTTCATAAAAGCCCCATGTTTTCTTAAGATAAACTTCTTAAAATCTTAGCTACATCGCCTTCTTCCACATTGGAATACAAAGTTCCATCAATATAAAAGTTTGGCGCTGTTTTACAACTCTTTAAACAATTTTGTGTCGTTAAATAAAAAGTTCCATCCTTTGATAATCCTTCGGTTTGGATCCCCAATTCTTTTCGAATAGCATTTAAAATTTTCATTCCATCTTTTGCTCCACAGCGAGCACCTGTGCAAGCAATAATACGATGTTTATAATTAGACGCTTTTAAACTTGGATACAACTTAATAATCGTCGCTATCATCGCCTGTTTCACATCAAATTCCGTTGCAATTTTCTCCTGAATATCCATTGGAATACATCCAACTACTTCTTGGATTTCTCGTAACATTTCCACAAGATTTGCTTGGCCTATTGGATTTTCTTGCTGTTTATAATAATCAAAAATCTCTTTTAATTCTTGTTCCATCCTTTACTCCTTTCCTATGATTTCTCTTCGCTATTCTATATATTCTTTTTCCTATTTTATTTTCTCTTCCCACTCTTGTTCCTTAAATCCAACAAGAACAAAATCATCTCCAACAAGCAATGGACGCTTTACTAACATTCCATCTGTGGCTAATAACTCATATTGTTCCTCTTCTGTCATATCTTTTAATTTGTCCTTTAATCCTAAACTTTTGTAGACATTGCCACTTGTGTTAAAAAATCTCTTAAGAGGTAATCCACTGCGTGTATGCCACTCTTTTAATTCTTCTTTCGTTGGATTTTCTTCTTTTATAGCTCTTTCTTCAAAAGAAACCCCTTTTCCTTCTAACCATTTTTTTGCTTTTTGACAAGTACTACATTTGTTGTAATAAATAAATTTCATTTGTGTTCTCCTTTTCTTATAGTTATTTTTATTGTGTCTTATCTCTCTTTTCTCTGAAGCTTTTTCATTTCTTCAAAAATCGCTCGGTATTCTCCTGCAAAACTGCTTCCTCTTCTCCAAATAAAATTAAAATCATGCATACTTTTAAAATCTTTTAATACCAATTCCCTCAATATGCCTTCTTCTAATTCTTTGGCAACGGCCGCACGATATAAAAATGTAATTCCTAAATTATTAGAAGTCAACTGCTTAATTGTCTCAATATTTCCAACTTCTGCAACATACCGAAAATCCTGAATACTTACATTTTGTTCCGATATGGCCTTTTCAAAAATTTCTCTTGTACCTGAGCCTTTTTCTCTTATAATAATTCTTTCAGAAAACAGATCTTCTAACCAAATAGGTTCTTTTTTAAATGGATAATCGGCTCCACAAATAGCGATATATTCTTCTCTTGAATATAAAATAGACTCATATTCTTCTTTGGAAAAATATCCTTCAATAAAGGCAAAATCAATTTCCCCAACATCAATCTTTGTCAACAACTCTTTTGTATTTGCCACCTGCATCTTTACCATTAAATTAGGATGGGATTTTAAATAAGCCGTCAAACAATTAGGCATTAAAAATTCCCCAATAGTAAGAGTTGCTCCAAAATTTAAAAGAGGTCTTTGTTGCTTCATAACTTCTAGTTTTTCTTTTAAACAAATATCATTATGTTGCATTGTCTTTGCCGAATTTAAAAAAGCATTCCCTGCTTCTGTTAAAAACATTTTCTTTCCTTTAAATACAAAAAACTTCACGCCATACATTTCTTCTAAATAGTGAATGTGTTGAGAGACTGCTGGTTGTGTTAAATTTAATTCTTCCGACGCTTTTGTAAAATTCATATGTTTACATACCGTCAAAAACGTAGTCACACGATGATCAAGCATTCTTGTCCCTCCTTTTCCCCTTCATTTTAATACATTTCCCTCTTCTTGTCTATTTCTTCCTATGTTTCTTATTCTCCTCTTTTTTCTTAACTTTCTTTCAAGCCCTCTTCCTCTGTTACCCCAACATTTGCACATCCACTTCTAACCGTTTTTCTCTTTCTTTCCTTTCCTCATTCTAAAATTTGCCACCTATTTTTCTTTTCCTATGCTATAATAGTTCCGTTATACTGAAAAAGAAAGGATTTCTACCATATGATTACGAAACAAAAATTAGGCGCTCTTTTAAAAGATAATCTGGTCTTAGCCATTGCAGGAATATTAGCTCTTTTCTCTATGCTACTTGTTCCACCAAGCCTTGACTATATAAATTATATCGATTTTCGCGTCTTAACTCTTCTGTTTTGCCTTATGATTGTCGTGTCGGGCTTTCGAACAACAGGACTTTTTAATGCCATTAGCAACACATTATTACACAAAGCGCATTCGATCCGTCAACTAGCCCTTGTCCTAATCGGAATTACTTTTATTAGTGCCATGTTTATCACAAACGATGTGGCTTTAATTGCCTTTGTTCCACTTGCGATTCTAGTACTCAAACACGCTTTTCAAAAAACGGATGTTTCTTTGAACGATAACATTATGATTACTATCATCGTATTACAGACGGTATCAGCAAACCTTGGAAGTATGCTTACACCAATTGGCAATCCACAAAACCTTTACTTGTATTCTCTATCCAATATGTCACTTCCGACTTTTTTTGGATATACACTGCCTTTAACTATCCTGTCTGCTTTCCTTATACTCATTTCTTGTTATGTACTCTTACCAAAGCAGGCAATAAAAGCACCTGATACAAAAGCGCCAACTCTTGATAAACAACCACTATTGTTACATAGCATTTTGTTTTTATGTTGTCTATTGACTGTTGGTCATATTCTCCCTTGGCAAATCTTACTGATTTTTGTGGCATTGATTATTTTCTTCTTCCAAAGAAAGTTATTTTTCACTGTGGACTACGGACTTTTAGCTACTTTTTTGTGCTTTTTTATTTTTATTGGTAACATAGGGGAATTAGCAATCATTCGAGATTTTTTACAGGGAATTTTAGATGGAAGAGAAATTCTTGTATCCGCCCTCTTATCTCAAATCATTTCCAATGTACCTGCTAGTATCTTATTATCTAGTTTTACAACTGCTTATGGAAAAATATTGATTGGAGTCAATGTAGGAGGATTAGGTACCTTAATTGCATCGTTAGCTAGCCTTATTTCTTGGCGTCAATATAATACGATGAAAGAGGCAAATCCAAGTAAATACTTTTTTACTTTTACTGCAATCAATCTCATCTTTTTCCTTATCACATTAGCCTTTGCACTTATTTTTTACTAAAAATAAAGGATATTCTAAACGTCTAAAACAATTAAGATCCAATTATTAGAAAGGAGTTCTTATGGGAACGATTATTAACGATCACGGTGGTGGCGCACAAAGCACTTATAACGGTCTTGCTTTTGAACAAGCGACTTCTCTTGATGAAGCATTCTCATCAAAAGGTTATGTGGTCGTAAAACATGAAGTTTTTCGACCTGATACTTTCCAACAACCAATTGGCATTTCCGTTCCAAAGCACCTTATCTACTCTCATTTTCTTACGCCAAATGGCATTGACTTTGAACAATATAATTCAAAAAAATGGCTTCCTGACGAAGCGTTCATTAATTATGAAACAAAGACCGCCTATATTATTGAAAAAAAATTCCAAAGTGGCAGAGGATCTGCGGATGAAAAGCTACCAAACTGCCATTTTAAAAAATTAGAATATGAAAAACTCTTTCATCCAATCGGCTATCAAGTAGAATTTCTCTACCTATTATCGGATTGGTTTTTACAACCAAAATATCGGGATACGTTAGAATATATTACAATGATGGGATGTCACTATTATTATAATGAACTTCCTCTCACCGCTCTTGGGATAAAAAAAGATTCTTATTGAATTTCACACTGCATTGTAGTAAAATTTACATTAAAAGAATGCATTTGGAAAGGACTGATATGATGTTATGCATTAAAAATGGTTTACTACATACGGCAGTAAAAAGAGAAGCCTTTGTCAGTGATATTTTAATTGAGAATGGGAAAATTATAGAAATGAAAGAATCCATTTCTGTTCCAGAAGGAACGACAGTAATTGATGCCAAAGGGCTCCTTGTTTATCCTGGATTTGTAGAGGCCCACTGTCACACAGGGCTTGATGGATATGGAATCGGATTTGAAGGTCAAGATTATAATGAATATAACGATCCGATCACCCCACAGCTTCGTGCCGTGGACGGAATTAATCCAATGGATCCAACCTTTGATAAAGCAAGAAAAGCTGGTGTTACTTGTGTTGCAACAGGTCCAGGTAGCTCTAATCCAATTGGCGGTATGTTCGTGGCTTTAAAAACCTATGGAAAACGTGTGGATTCTATGATTGTCAAGTTTCCAGTAGCTATGAAATGTGCCTTTGGTGAAAATCCAAAACGTTGTTATCGTGAAAAAGGAAATTGTAGCCGTATGACAACTGCTTCTAAAATTCGTGAAGCTCTTATGAAAGCTCGCCTTTACAAACAATCTCTTGAAAAAGCTGGCGATGATGCTACAAAGCTTCCTGCTTATGACCAAAAATCAGAAGCTTTAATTCCTGTATTAGAGAAAAAAATTCCTTTAAAAGCTCATGCACATCAGGCAAATGATATTTTTACTGCCATTCGCATCGCCAAAGAATTTGATCTCGATCTCACACTAGAGCATGTAACAGAAGGTCATTTAATTGCAGATGAATTAGCAACCGAGCCATATCCAGTGGCTGTTGGTCCAACTCTTACTCATGCGTCTAAGTTCGAACTTCAAAACAAGAGCTTTACAACTCCAGGACTTCTTGCAAAAGCAGGTTGTCAAGTATCCATTATTACTGACGCTCCTGTGATTCCACAAGAATATCTTCCTATTTGCGCTGGTCTTGCAGTAAAGGCAGGCATGGACGAATTTGATGCATTACAAGCGATTACGATTAATCCTGCCAAACATATCGGAGTTGCCGATCGCCTCGGTTCTTTAGAAGTCGGAAAGGATGCGGACATTGTAATTACGGATGGTTCTCCATTTTCCATCGATTCTAATGTGAAATATGTTATTATTGATGGTAATATATTAGAACAACAATAATACTTATGCGAGCCTAGTTTCTGGATCGTTACCTTTACATAAACAAAGAGTCATGTGAGAATTGATACTCTCACATGGCTCCTTATTTTTCCTATTTTTGTAATTTCTTATATAAGGAATTAT
>UQVN01000229.1 GCA_900544525.1 uncultured Eubacteriales bacterium | reverse complement strand
TAGTCCATATATCATAGGAAAATAGCATATGAAGATAAGGAACTGTCAATAATTCCCTATACAAAAAAATGCTTGACTTTTTTGGTTAGTTTGTGCTAACTTTTATAGGTGAACAATATTCAGTTTCAGTGAACGTTTTATCGATAAGAAAAGAAACTAGAAAAATTTAAGAGGACAAAGGAGAAAATCGATGATAAACAAACGATTGATGAAGGAAGTTCCTGAATCAAAACGCTATATCGGACGACAAGTGCTATGCCAGTGGATTATGTTGCTTTGCAATATTGTGATGGTATTAACTTGGAGTCAGTTTTTTAATCAGCTATATCAAGGGACAACAGAGAAGAATAGTTTATGGAAAGTGACGATGATTGCAGTTGTTTGCATTTTAATTCGTTTTTATTTTAGTAAAAAAGCGGTTAAAATGGGATTTTTAGCTGGAAAAGAAGTAAAACAATTATTGAGAGAGAAGATTTATCGCAAGTTATTAAGACTTGGAACTTCTTATCAGGAAAAGGTAGCAACTTCCGAAGTAGTGCAAGTTGCTGTAGAAGGTGTAGAACAGTTAGAAACTTATTTTGGTTCCTATTTACCACAATTTTTCTATAGTATGCTAGCGCCTATTACACTGTTTATTGTATTATCGTTTGTAAGTATAAAGGCAGCGATTGTTTTATTAATTTGTGTACCGCTGATCCCAATTTCTATTATGTGTGTTCAGAAGTTTGCTAAGAAATTATTGGCAAAGTACTGGGGACAGTATACAAGTCTTGGAGATAGCTTCCTTGAAAATTTACAAGGAATGACAACTTTAAAAATTTATCAAGCGGATGAAAGAAAACAAGAAGAAATGAATAAAGAAGCAGAGCTATTCCGTAAAGTGACCATGCGAGTGTTAACGATGCAGTTAAATTCCATTACAATTATGGATCTCGTTGCTTTTGGAGGAGCTGGTATCGGTGCAATTTTAGCCGTTATGGAGTTAAGAGCAGGTCACATTGGAATTGGTGGTGCTTTAAGTATTATTTTATTATCTGCAGAATTCTTTATTCCAATGAGATTGCTTGGATCTTTCTTCCACATTGCTATGAACGGTATGGCAGCAAGCGATAAAATCTTTAAATTTTTAGAATGTGAAGAAGGAAAAGAGAAAACAGAACAATTAGGAAAAGATCTTACAATTGGACTTCATCAATTACAGTTTGGATATGAAAAAGACCGCCGTATTCTTGATGGAGTTTCGGAAGAATTTGTTGCAGGAAAATTTTATGCTTTTGTTGGAAAGAGTGGATGCGGTAAGAGTACACTGGCATCTTTAATTTGTGGAAAGCATATGGAATACGATGGTTCGATTACGATCGGTAAAAAAGAAGTAAAAGAGATAAACGAGGAAAGTCTTTTATCAAAAATTACATTAATTGGACATAACAGCTATTTATTTAAAGGAACTGTCCGATATAATTTACAGTGTGCTTTACCAAATGCAACAGATGAACAACTTTGGAAAGTATTAGAACAAGTAAAATTAGCGGACTTCTTAAAAGAGGAAAAAGGTCTTGATACGGAGTTAAAAGAACAGGGAAGTAATTTCTCAGGAGGGCAAAGACAAAGATTGGCTCTTGCTCGAGCGATTCTTAGAGATACTCCAATTTACATTTTCGATGAAGCGGCTTCTAATGTAGACGTGGAAAGTGAAAATGATATTATGAGTTTAATTATTGAAATGGCAAAAGAAAAAACGGTCTTTTTAATTTCTCATCGTCTTGCAAATGTTGTTTTGGCGGATAAGATTTGTGTATTAGAAAATGGTAAAATCACAGAAAGCGGAAGTCATCAAGAATTATTAGAACAGCATGGAAGCTATGAAAAGATGTGGAATCAACAGCAACAATTAGAACAGTACGGAAAGGAGGCATAAAATGTTAAAGCAATATTGGAAAACAACTTGTAAGATGATCGGTTTAGTAAAACCCCTCACTCTTTATATGATAATAGCCATTTTAATGGGAATTGCAGGCTTTTTATGTTCTACATTTATCCCTGTATTTGGGGCTATGGGAATTTTAAATATAATTGGAATGGATACGGTTTTACCATTACAACAAATTTTTATCGCTATTTTAGCATTTGCGGTTCTTCGTGGAATTCTTCGCTATGCAGAGCAGGCAAGTAACCATTATATCGCATTCCGTTTATTGGCATTAATTCGAGATAAGTTATTTCGCGCTCTTAGAAAGCTTTGTCCAGCTAAGTTAGAAGGAAGAGATAGAGGAAACTTAATTGCGCTTTTAACAGCCGATGTGGAACTATTAGAAGTCTTTTATGCCCATACAATTTCTCCAACCGCCATTGCAATTGGGATGAGCCTTATTATGAGCATTTTTATTGGTAGTTATCATTTTGTGTTAGGTTTTTATGCGCTATTTGCGTATCTTGTGTTAGGGGCTTTTGTTCCTGCCTATGTAGCAACAAGAGGAAAAGACGTAGCGAGACAATTTCGAGATGTATCAGGAGAACTTGGAAGCCATGTCCTTGATAGCCTTCGCGGTTTAGAAGAAAGTTTACAATATAAAATGGGAGAAAGCCGATTAAAAGAGATGAGAGAAAAAAGTGATCATCTTGCTTCTTTAGAAAAAAAATTAAAAGAAGGTATCGGGCACAATCAAGCAGTTACCAATACGATAGTTCTTGTATTATCCGTAGTGTTTTTATGGATTGCTATGCATTTTGTTTCTTATGGAAGTTTGGATTTTGGTGGAATTTTAATACCATTTGTTGCCTTTGTATCCTCTTTTGGACCAGTTCTTGCTCTTGCAAACCTTGGAAGTACATTACAGCCAACATTTGCAGCAGCTTCTCGTGTCTTTGAAATTTTAGAAGAAAAGCCAATGGTAGAAGAAGTTAAGGATGGAAAGCGTCCAGAATTTACTGGTGCGAATGTATCCAATGTTAATTTCACTTATGAGACAAATGGAGATAACGTGGAGATTTTAAAAGATTTTACACTTCCAATTGAAAAAAATAAGATGATTGGTCTTGTTGGAAAGAGCGGTAGTGGAAAATCTACACTATTAAAATTATTAATGAGATTTTGGGATTGTAATGAGGGAGAGATTGCGTTATCCGATGTATCAATTAAAGAGTGGGATACCGATTGGTTAAGACAGCAAGAAAGTTATATGACACAAGACACCCATCTATTCCAAGATACGATTGAAAATAACATTAAATTAGCAAAATGGGATGCTACAAAAGAAGAAATTATTGAGGCTTGTAAAAAGGCTTCTATCCATGAGTTTATTTTATCACTACCAAACGGATATGAAACACAAGTAGGAGAACTTGGCGATACATTATCTGGTGGAGAACGTCAAAGAATTGGGCTTGCAAGAGCATTTTTACATGATGCACCATTTTTACTATTGGATGAGCCAACAAGCAATTTAGATAGCTTAAACGAAGCCGTTATTTTAAAATCATTAGTAGAGCAAAAAGCAGAAAAAACAGTGATTTTAGTATCGCATCGTGAATCAACCATTCGCATGGCAGATGAAATTTATCATGTCCACAATGGTAGAAGAAGTTCTTAGAAAGAAGGGGAATTATGAAAATAGAAAATGAGAGAAGAGAAATAGAAGAAAAGCGGTTGGAAGAACAAGAGATGGTGGAAGAAATGATAGCCATTTATTGTAAAAAAAAGCATGGGACAAAGGGAAGATTGTGTCCTCAATGTCAAGAACTTGTTACCTATGCAAGAGAAAGGGCAAGCAAATGCCCTTTTATGGAAACAAAAACATTTTGTTCTGCGTGTCCTGTTCATTGTTATCGAAAGGATATGCGAGAGAAAATAAAAGAAGTGATGAAATTTTCGGGGCCAAGAATGTTGTTTCGACGTCCTCGTATGGCAATCCGCCATATGATTGTTACGATTCAGAGCAAAAGAAATAACAAAAAATAATGAAATCTATTGTTTCAATGAAAAAGAAAAAGGAGAATCGAATATGAAATTAATCTATATTTTGCTTGGATGCCTTTCCTTAGGAATTGGTGCTCTTGGGGTAATGTTACCGTTATTGCCTGCTTTTCCCTTTTTATTATTTGCAGGATTTTGTTTTGCAAAAAGTTCCAAACGGCTACATACATGGTTTGTAAGCACAAAACTTTATAAAAATAATTTAGAGAGTTATGTAAAAGGACAAGGAATGACAAAAAAGACAAAAATTCGCATTATGCTTTTTGTAACAATCACTATGGGAATCGGATTTTTTATGATGGATCAAGTTCCAGTGGGAAGAGTCATTTTAAGTATCGTATGGCTATTTATTACTTTGTGTTTAAGGTAAAAACGATGGAAGTAGAAGCATAAAAAAGATTATTTTTTCTCATAGAATTCTTTTTTATACATAATGCTTCTTATTTCGAGAGATCATATTCTATATCGATGGACAAAGAAGGGAAAAAACTTTATAATATGTTAATAGGGGTGAAGTTGCAATCCGAATATTTTTCTTATGTAATGTATAGAGTGTGAAAAAAATAACAGGAATGAGGAAGCAAAATGTCAGTATCAGAGAAATCTTATGAGAAGTTAATTTCCTATGTGAAAGGAAAAATTCTCGATGGTAATTATAAAGCAGGAGATAAGCTAGAACCAGAGAGAGATTTGGCCTTAAAACTTGAGATCAGTAGAAATTCTGTCCGTGAGGGAATGAGAATCCTTGAAAGAATGGGGATTATTCAAACACATCAAGGATCTGGAAACTATATTACGACGGCAAAATTTGCAGATACGCTCACAGAAGTTATGTCTATGATGTATACACTAAATGAAATGGGAAATGAAGAGATTGGCGATTTCCGTTATACATTAGAATATGGTGCTATGTGCCTTGCTACAGTAAAAGCTACAGAGAGTCAAAAACAAAAATTACTCTATTACATGGAGCAGTTAGAGAAATCAAAAACATTAGAAGAACAAGTTGCTAATGAAAAAATTATTCATTATGTAATTATGGAAGCATCGCATAATGATTATTTAATTGCTAATTTAAGAGCTTTAAATAAGATTATGGATATGTACATTCCGACTATGCGTTTTCGTGTGATTGATCGGTTGAATCAAGGGGCTGATGATTTGATGAATGCCCATCGCGGTATGGTGGAAGCCGTTGTAGAAGGAAACAAAGAAAAAGGAATTGCTGCTTTAGAAGCACATTTTCGTCTGATTCGAGAAGCAGAATTGGTAGAAAAGAAAATAATAAAGTCAGAATAAGAAAAAGAAGAGAACGATATTACCTTTTTAATACGAAAAAAAGACAGTAAGTTAAAATGTATTAGAAAAAGTGATATCGTTCTTTTTATCGTTTATACAAAATGACGATTTTA
>UQVN01000228.1 GCA_900544525.1 uncultured Eubacteriales bacterium | reverse complement strand
GTTCCCGAAGTTTTGTCTGATTGTCAATAATGACTTGTTTATGATAGTCTTGTTCCATATTATCACATCCTAACTTTACAAATTTGTGATTGCTATAAAAAACTTTTTTCCTAATAAAAGAGAGTATCCCAATGAAGAAAACATAAAGTTTACATAAAAAAATTATGTATATTATAGTTTCATTTATAAATACCGAACCAAAGATGGTTATCCATTTAATAGCAAATTGTCAAATGGCCATTAAGAAAGATAGCGAATTGGCCAACCTTCCATTTCTCCATTTAAAATAGCATGAAACATTCGATCTCTCGCTCCTTTATGATCTTTGTTTAGCTGTTTTACAAGATTTTTTGCATATTCTCTTTTGGAGTGTCCATCCATAGGACAAGAACTCTTTACTACTGGCAAATTCATTTTATTACGGAATCCAATGACATCGCTTTCATTGACATAAAGAAGAGGACGAATTAAAGTCAAATCCATTCGATCTAAATGCGTAACGGGAGAGAATGTATGCCAACGTCCTTCAAATAGCATGGACATTAACATGGTCTCTACTAAATCATCTTTATGGTGCGCATAGGCAATTTTATTACATCCAAGTTCTTTTATTTTCTGGTTTAAAGCCCCTTTTCTCATCTTTGCACAAAGAGAACAAGGATTTGTTTCTTTTCGATGTTCAAATACAATATCAAAAATTTCCGTATCCACAATCGTATATTCTACGTCCAGTTCTTTACATAACTCTTTTACTTTTGTAAAATCCATATCTGGCATACCAAGATTTACGGTAATTGCCTTTAGTGTAAATGGATTTGGATAAAAATTTCTTAAATTGGCCAGTGCATATAATAAAGTAAGACTATCTTTCCCGCCTGAAATTCCAACGGCGATTACATCATTTGGCTGAATCATTTGAAAGTCATCAATCGCCTTTCGTGTATAACTTAATAATTTTTGTAGTTTCACAAAAAAACCTCCCTATTTTTAAAAAAATTATCGTTTTATTTTGAAATAGCACAAAAAGGGCATTAGATAGCTCTAATACCCCGATTTCTATTACTTTTATTCAAATGTTTTAAAAAGAATAGAAAAATTTCTATCATCGAAAACGAAACAAACAGCATATTCGTACTATATTGTATCGCAAGAATCCTGTTTTGAATAGAGGAAATAAAATTGTATACTGTATTCTTTATTACTCGTTATCACTGTGCAAGTAAATTAGTTTACATAAAAAATATATGTAACCTTATAATTTCCACACCATTGTTGTCCAAAGGGATTAATGGTATACTATCTTTTATGCAAAAAAAGATAAGTCAACCATACGGAAAGAGTACTTCTCTATTCCAAATTTAATGGGATATTTTCGTTTACTACTAGCTGGTATTTATTTATTTGTCTGTTATTATGCAAATTCAGAAAAGGATTATTATATTTCGGCTTGTATTATTGGAATTTCTATGCTTACCGATTTTTTAGATGGAAAAGTGGCTCGTCATTTTCATATGGTGACGGATTTTGGTAAAATATTAGATACTATTGCCGATAAAATTACCCTTGGTGCAGTGGTAATTAGTTTTTTATGGCGATACCCTTTTACTATTTTTGTTGTTTTTATCTTTGTAATAAAAGAAGGATTTATGGCTGTGTCTGGACTTTATTTTATGAAAAAAGGATGGAAGACAGCCGGAGCAACAGTTTATGGAAAAGTCTGTATTGCCACTCTTTATGTTGTTAGTTTCTTCCTACTGTTATTCCCGAATTTAAACACAAAAATCGTCTTATTTTTATTTGTTATTGAAATTATTCTTATGACAATAACGCTTATTACTTACATAAAATTTTATTATCATCTTGCAAAACAACTTTCTTGCCAAAGTAAAAAATAACTTAGATATGCCTCATCCTTTCTCTTTCCGAATAAAAATACAAAAAAATGGAAATAGTAAAAGATAATGATACACTAGAAATAAAGATGATTGGAGCGGAGGAAGCTATGGAATCCATTTGGACAAAGACCTATTCTTTAGATAAAAGACAGCCTTTACAAGAGAATATTGAAACAGAAATAGCTGTTATCGGTGCTGGTATGGCAGGTATTTTAATTGCCTATCAACTTCAAAAAATAGGAAAAAAAGTAGTAGTTTTAGAGGCAAAATCTATCGGCAGTGGACAGACGAAAAATACAACTGCTAAGATCACTTCTCAACATAACTTGATTTATCACCAACTGATAAAGAGTAAAGGAGAGGAGAAGGCAAGACAGTATGCTATGGCAAATCAGCAAGCCATTAAAGAATATAAACAGATCATACAAGATGAACAGATCCTATGTGATTTTGAAGAGATAAACTCCTATGTGTTTTCCGAGAATCTTACCGAATTGGAAGAAGAAGTGCAAGCAGCTATAAAATTAGGATTGCCAGCCTCTTTAATAGAAGAAATTTCGCTTCCTTTTCCAACAAAAGGAGCTGTAAAGTTTGAACGACAAGCCCAGTTTCATCCATTAAAATTTTTACAAGTATTATCAGAGCAACTTACCATTTATGAAAATACTTTCGTTCAGCGAGTGGAAGACCACACTCTCGTGACTGCAAGAGGAACAGTAACAGCAAAAAAGATTATTTTTGCTTGCCATTATCCCTTTGTCAACTTCCCTGGAATGTATTTTACAAGAATGCACCAAGAACGCTCCTATGTATTAGCATTAAAAAATGCCTGTCAAATGGATGGAATCTATATTGGAGAATATGAAAACAGTACCTATTCTTTTCGAAATTATGGGGATCTTTTATTGTTTGGTGGCGAAGGGCACCGTACTGGTGAAAACTCCAATGGAGGAAGATATGAGTCGTTGAGAGAAAAAGCAAAACAGTTTTATCCAAATAGTTATGAAGTCACTTGTTGGTCCGCTCAAGACTGTATTTCCTCTGATGGTGTTCCTTTTATTGGAAATTACTCAGTAGGGAAGCCTGATTGGTATGTGGCAACAGGATTTCAAAAATGGGGTATGACAACTTCTATGGTTTCCTCTTTGCTATTACGAGATATGATTTGTGGAATTGAACATCCCTATGCAGAAGTTTTTTCACCACAACGTTTTTCAACAGAGGATATGACAGGACTCATAAATGAAGGGGGACAAGCGATGAAAGGATTATCCAAACGATTTTTCCAAGTCCCAAATGATGCTATGAAAGATCTTCCCCTTAATCATGGCGGTATTATTCAATACGAGAATGAAAAAATAGGCGTTTACAAAGATAAAAACAATACGATCTATGCCATTCAACCAAAATGTCCTCATCTTGGTTGTCAATTAGAATGGAATCCAGATGAACTTAGCTGGGATTGTCCTTGTCATGGCTCTCGTTTTGATTATGAAGGGAACCAAATCAATGGACCTGCACAGGAGGGAATTGCTCATGAATGATTATTTTTACGGTTGGTATTTTAAATGCCAATCCAAGACACAGACACTAGCCATAATTCCTGCATTCCATCAATCCAATCATCGACAATCTTGTTCCATTCAAGTGATTACCGAAGACCATTCTTTTCATGTTCCTTTTTCCGCCTTTCATTTGCATAAAAAACAAAAAGAATATTTTCTAAAAATCAATGAAAATACATTTTCTAAAAAAGGAATCACAATCAATATTCATACAGAGAAATTGAAAATGTCAGGTTGTCTTATGTTCGATGATTTTCATACATTAAAATATGATATTATGGGACCTTTTTGCTATGTGCCATTTATGGAATGTCGACACAGCGTATTTAGTATGAGACATACGGTAAACGGCATCGTAACAATCAATGGAGAGGTATACCGATTTGAAAATGCAGTAGGATATATGGAAGGCGATCGAGGGATTTCTTTCCCGAAAAATTATATATGGACACAATGTTTTTTTCGAAATCTTTCCATTATGCTATCGGTAGCAGAAATTCCCGTTAATTTTCTACCTTTTTGTAAAAAGAGAACGTTTACAGGATTGATTGGCGTTATCGCTTGGAATAAAAAAGAATATCGCTTTGCCACTTATTTAGGTGCAAAAGTGCGAAAAATAGAAGGTGGGCTGGTGATCATAGAGCAAGGAAATTATCGGCTCAGCGTACAACTGCTAGAACCAGTATTGCATTCTCTTTATGCGCCTAAAAATGGAGAAATGTTTCGAGTGATAAAAGAAAATACTTCTTGTCGTGCGAGATATTGCCTAGAAAACAAGGAAAAAACGATTTTTTCTTTTGAAACAGATAAAGCATCTTTTGAATATGAGTATGAAAAATAGAAAGTGCCAATATGATAAATTTTTGAATGAAAATCCCCTCATAGGAAGTATTCTATAAAAAACTCTCATATAAGGGGATTTCATATCCTTTGTTCTATGAAAATATTATGCTTCTTGCATATATTTTGCTTTTAATTCATCAATTTTTGCTTGATATAATTCGTTGCGTTTTTGTTGTACTAACTGATTTTCAATGGTCTCTTTTACTTCTTCAAAAGGAGCAACAGTAGCTTCTGTACGACCTTCTACTTTTACAAGATGATAACCGAACTGTGTTTTTACTGGACCAGAAACGCTACCAACTTCTGCTTCAAATGCAACATCTTCAAATTCTTTTACCATTTGACCGCGTGAAAATTCTCCAAGATCTCCACCTTGTGCATTAGAAGGACAAGTAGAGTATTCTTTTGCAGCATCTTCGAAGGATTTTGTACCATTTTCGATTTCTGCTTTAATGGATGCACACTGTTCTTCAGATTCTACTAAAATATGTTTTGCATGAGCAGTAGCACCTTTTGTAAACTGTTGTTTGTGCTCTTCATAGTATGCTTTTTCTTCTTCCTCTGTTACAGTAGCATTTTTAATTGTTTCACGAACAGCGATCTGAGCTAAAATTTCTCTTTCCGCTTCCGCCATAATACGTTTATATTCTTCACTTTCATTCAATTTTTCTTCTTTTCCAAGTTGTTCAAAAAGACGCATAGCAATCATCTGATCGATAAAATGTTGTTTTGCCTGTGGATTTGCTAAATAAGCTTTTTGTTCTTTTGGTAAATTTTCTACATAGGCATCAAAATCAGCATTTGTGATAGTTTCTCCAGCAATTACTGCGATTGTTTCGTTACTCATTATGTATTTCTCCTTTATCTTCAATAGTGTCCTTTATACTATACAGGAAAATTCTACAAAAGTCTACCTTGGTTTCGTTTTCTTTTCAAAATATTTGTTCATTTTTTAGTATTTGATAGAGAAATCCAACTTCTAATTTTCCACCTTCATAAGGAGAGGGGCGTTTAAATAGGAGAATATCCCCTTTTTGTAAAGAGAAAGAGAGTGTATCGCCAAGTGTAAAAATAGCAATACAAAGCACACTTTGTTACTT
>UQVN01000227.1 GCA_900544525.1 uncultured Eubacteriales bacterium | reverse complement strand
TAGAGATAACATATGTGAAATTAATATTTTAGAAACAAAACTTAAATATTATAAAAACAATTGACTGGTATCTTATATCCATAAAAGAAATCAAAAGAGATGGAGGATAAAGACATGGCAAAATCAAAGTTAATAAAAGCAAATGAAAAAATTGCAGAAAATGTAGTCGATGGGTATAAAAAAGTCGAAGAAAGCGTGGTTGGCGGTTATAAAAAGATTGAGGAAGGAGTAGTCGGAGGATTTAATAAAATTGCCGATAAATTCGTAGACAATTTTCTGACTAAGGAAGGCGAAACCGTTGAGGAGGCAAGAGTAAGATTGAAAGAAGAGCAAAAAGCAAGAGAAGAAGCAAGCAAGGCAGAACGGGAAGAGCATTTCGCTCGACAAAAGGAAATCGTAGAGGAAAATAAGCAGAAGGCACAGAATGCAGCATTAGAAGCGAAAAGAAAGGCAGGAGTTGAATCATGAAAAAGAGTACATTTGTATCCATGATTTTAGGAACGATCGGAGGTATTTTATTTGCACTTGGAATGTGCATGGCATTGATCCCAGAATGGGGTGCTTTTAAGCAAGGCGTGGTTATGGGAGTAATCGGAGCAGTTGTATTATTATTTATGATTTTTGTATGGAGAAAGATGGAGAACAAAGCACCAATTAAGCTATCAGGAAAGACAATCGGTGCAATGTTCATTGGCATTGTTGGTGCGCTGTTGCTAGGCGTCGGTATGTGCCTGACAATGGTATGGAGCAATATGATCGTTGGTATTATAATTGGAATCATAGGTATCGTTATTCTTCTCTGCTTGATTCCTTTCATTAAGGGCTTAAAATAAAAAGGATTGAATGAATTTAAGGTGCAGTAGAAGAGAAATTTGCTGCGCAGGTCGCAATGGGGGAAATTTTACTTCGTAAACTGGGACCGCGCGGCAAAGTGTACGTTGCTAGAAATTATCGAAAGTCGTGGGGAGTGTGCAACGCACACTTTGTTCATGGAGTTCACAGTTTAGACACAATTTATAAACAAAATACAAACAAAACTATGCTATATTTTGGTATTATATAGGGAAGGAAGTAGTGGATGAAACAGAAAAAGAAATGGAAATTGCTGAAAATGCCGAAATTAAGCTTATATTTTCGTCTATTGTTATATCTTTTGATGTTTTTATCGGTTACACTTTCTTTGGTTAGTGTGGCATTTGAGTGTTTCCCATATAGGACTGAAATGGTGTTTTATATTCTAGCAGCGGTTACTTTGTTTGGGGGCAGTTACTATTTGATATGGGATATCAGATATGGAATAAAAGAAATGATAAGACCTAGCATTGCAGCGAATCCGTTTACAAATAGGATTTCTAGCGATTACAGGATGAGAACGATTTTATTTGCTGTTCCGGGCTTAGTAAGCAATATTGTATTTGCTATTTTTAATGGTGTTACAGGATTTATGAGTCATTCGGCATGGTTTGGAAGTTTATCAGCGTACTATATTCTGTTAAGTATCATGCGGATCGGAATAGTAAAGCAGGAAAAGAAAATTTCCAAAATTAAGCAGAATAAGGAGCGAATGGCGGAAGAAATTGTTATTTACCAGAAGAATAGTGTACTATTTATCATAATGGCAGTAGTTTTAGCGGGCATGGTTATATTGTTAGAAACATCGCTTGGTGGTAAAACCTATCCAGGATTTACGATTTACGCAGCAGCAACGTATGTTTTTTATAGAATTATTATGTCAACGATAAATATGATAAAAGTAAAGAAAAGAAACTCTCCTTTACTCACGAGCATACGAAAAATTGGCTATATGGATGCCTGTGTTTCCATTTTGACGCTTCAGACAGCCATGTTTGCTTCTTTTGGTAATGGAGAGGAACTATTTATAAAATGGATGAATGGAGCAACAGGGATTGTTGTGTGTCTATTGGTCTTAGGCATAGGGATACAAGGAATCTATGTATCTAAAAAAATGAAACAGCACTTATAAATAGGAGGTAATTTGGATGATTCATATACTTGTAGTGGAAGATGATATCAAACTGAATCAGATTGTTTGTACTTATCTAAATGATAGTGGATTTCAGACAAAAGGATGTTTATCCGCAAATGAGGCTTATGAAGAAATGTATAATAATCTGTATGAACTGATTATTTCGGATATTATGATGCCAGAGATTGACGGATTTGAATTTGCAAGGTCTGTAAGACAGGTAAACAAAACCATTCCGATTTTATTTATGTCAGCAAAGGATGATCTACCGTCAAAACAGAAAGGGTTTCATCTAGGAATTGATGATTACATGGTAAAACCGATTGAATTAGATGAACTGCTACTTCGTGTTCGAGCTCTTTTACGAAGAGCAAATATAGAAATGGAACGGAAGATTACGGTGGGAAATCTAGTACTGGATGCGGATGGGATGAGTGCGGAAATTGATGGAGAAGAAATCAGTCTTACTACTAGAGAGTTCAATATTATTTATAAATTATTATCCTATCCGAAAAAGACATTTTCCAGAGCACAGCTTATGGATGAGTTTTGGGGGATAGACAGCGATACTAGTCTTAGAGCGGTGGATGTCTATGTGACAAAGCTTAGGGATAAACTTTCTATGTGCGATGGTTTTAAGATTGTAACGGTGAGGGGACTTGGATATAAGGTGGTTTTGCAATGAAAAACATAGATAGCAATCAACAGAATTTGATAAAGGAGAGCCTTTTCCCGCCATCTCTTTTTGCAATATTCCTTGGGGTGCTTTTTTTGATGTCAGGCATTCATACTGGATTGATTGTCTTTATGAATAAAACTGGGCAAAGTGAACTGGTTCAAACGATTGTTCCGATGATATATTGGGCAATAGTGGCAATGGGGCTTACTCTTTTTACAAGAAAGAAAATGAAAGACACATACGAGGAACCTTTGCATAAATTGGCAGAAGCCACTGAGAAGGTAGCAAATGGAGATTTTTCCGTGTATGTTCCTACACCTCATACAAAGGATAAATGGGACTATCTTGACGTTATGATTGTGGATTTTAATAAGATGGTGGAAGAGCTTGGAAGTATTGAAACATTAAAGACTGATTTTGTATCAAATGTATCCCATGAGATGAAAACTCCCATTGCAATTATAAAGAATTATGCGGAATTGCTAAAAACAGAACATATAACAGAAACACAGAGAAAAGAATATGCAGAAAGTATTGAGGGGGCGTCAATTAGGCTCTCCAATCTGATTAGCAATATTCTAAAGTTGAATAAGTTGGAAAATCAAAGGATTACTCCAGAAGTAGAGACGTATGACGTATGCAGGCAATTATGTGATTGTATCCTTCAGTTTGAAGATGCATGGGAGGAAAAGAAAATTGAGTTGGAAATAGAGATAGAGGATGTTGCAATGGTAAAAGCAGATGAGAGTCTTTTGGAGTTGGTATGGAATAATCTTTTGTCAAATGCAATTAAATTTACGGAACCGGAAGGAATCATTACGGTGAGACAAACTTCGAATGAAAGATTTATAACGGTATCTATTTCGGATACGGGATGTGGCATGGATCGTGATAATATCAATCATATTTTCGACAAGTTCTATCAAGGGGATACTTCTCATTCAAAAGAAGGGAACGGACTGGGACTGGCACTAGTAAAACGGGTATTAGAATTATTGGATGGAGATATTCAGGTTTTCAGCGAGTTAGGAAAGGGCAGTACCTTTCTTGTGAAACTTCCTGCAGCAAGTGTATCTGAAAACAGGAATGGAGGAATGCGATAATGGATGATAGAAAAGGCAAGAAAAAGGAATTTATAGCGTATGAGTACAAAGAAGTGACTGCCGAAAGCAGCAGTGTATCTTTTCTATTAGATGGATATGAATGTTTTGGATGGGAACTAGATGAAACCTTTTCAGAGAACAGCAAAGGTGGAAATTTGCCGAATCAGAAAAAGACAATCCTACGTCTAAAACGAAATCGAAAAATCATCAATAAAATGGAGCTTACCCGCTTACAAAGAAGTTTTGAGGCATGTGTCAATGAAATTATCACATTGAAAAAAGCAAAAACGTCGGTTGCTACTATGTATGCACTCATTGTAGGTATTGTTGGTACTGCATTTATGGCGGGGTCTGTTTTTGCAGTAACTGCACAGCCACCATCTATTGTATTGTGCATTTTACTTGCAATACCAGCATTTCTTGGGTGGCTGATTCCATATTTCTTGTATAAAAAGATTGTGGAAAAGCAGACAGAAAAACTTACACCACTGATAGAAGAAAAATATGATGAGATTTATGAAATATGCGAAAAAGGAAACAAATTGTTATATTAAATTAATAAGAAACAAAGCCATTCGACATGATGAATGTTGAGTGGCTTTTTCTATATCATTTGCCATTAATAATACACAAACAGTATAGAAACAAAAAATAAAAAATCAAGTGCTATTATACATACAGAATCAAACATATAAGGAGGAAGAGTGATGGAAACAAAAAATAAATCTATGAAGACGATTACGATATTACTTACAAAGTATTCGGATTTGTTTGGAAAATTTATTAGCGGAATTAGCAAATATGGATATTCTCATGCATCCATATCAATAGATGAAAAGGAAGAAGTATTTTACAGTTTTAATATAAAGGGATTTGCGATTGAGAAACCTAAGAAGAGGATACCGAAAAAGAGAAGAGCAGGAAGTGTATGTATCCGTATGCAGGTGCCAGAAACGATTCATGCTATAATTGAAAGTGAAATCAACCGATTTCTGGAAAAAAGAGAGCAATATACATATTCGTGGTGGGGAGTAGTCTTGTGTCTACTACATATTCCACATAAGTTTGAAAATCGGTATTTTTGTTCCCAGTTTGTTGCAGAGCTCTTGTCACGCTCAGGAGCAATCGAGTTAAAGAAAAAAGAGTCTTTATATTTGCCAGGACAGTTGGTAGACGGGATGGAATGTCTTTTTGGGACAAAACAGCTTGTGTATGATATCATTTGAATTAATGTTACACAAATAATAAAGAAACAAAATTGAAACAAACAGGCTATATAATAGCATTATCATAAGCAAAAGATCAGCAGGAGGTGATTTAAAATGGGTTCAAAAGTAGTCGCAGCCTTAATAGTGGTGGTAGTTGCTGTTATTGGTGTGGTAGTAAAAGTTATAAAAAAGAAATAACAAGACAGTATATAAAGAAAAGCAGAACCAGTAGAGATTGTTATGACAATCCTACTGGTTTTTTGCTGAAATCAGAGTTAATGATATATGGAATTTGCAGTGGTATTAAAATTGGGAAAGGTAACAATTTAATGAAATGGAAAAGGAAAGTAATATTTACAAGTGATTTTAAAGATGATACAATTATGAAAAAATAAAAATATAATTGAGGTGATATGATGTTAGAAAAG
>UQVN01000226.1 GCA_900544525.1 uncultured Eubacteriales bacterium | reverse complement strand
CAACTATGTTTTTAAATATTTCCGTGTTACTTGATAATGTATAAAATATGATATAGAGAAATGATACTTAAAATGGAATTTATCCGAAACCGAAAAAAGTAAATATAGGTAACAAAGGGCAGTAAGTCTAAAGAAATAATGAGTAGACTTACTGCTCTTTTCTATTATATAAATATTATCCGTTATAGTCATAAACAAGGATTATGAACATGATAAATACATGAAAATTTATATTGTTTAATATCACATAAATTATGGGAAGTTTATAAAGTGTGAAGTTCACTGTTTATATAATAGTTGTGCATAAGATATAAATGCCAATTTAAGAACATATGTTTGTAAAAATATTGATTTCTCTCATGCCATATGATAGTATAGTATATTAAGGAACGATATAAAATAAACAGAAATCGATTTGATAAAAAATAAGAGAATAATAAACATAATGATAAGGAGGTTTTAGGTTATGCAGGAATTTGAATTGGTATCGGAATATCAGCCCACAGGGGATCAGCCACAAGCAATCGATGAACTGGTAAAGGGGTTTCAAGAAGGCAATCAGTTTCAAACATTATTAGGCGTGACTGGATCTGGAAAGACGTTTACAATGGCAAATATTATTCAAAAATTGAATAAACCTACATTAATTATTGCTCATAATAAAACGCTAGCGGCACAGCTTTATAGTGAATTTAAAGCATTTTTTCCGAATAATGCGGTGGAGTATTTTGTCTCCTACTACGATTATTACCAGCCAGAGGCATATGTGCCATCAACAGACACTTATATTGAAAAAGATTCTGCTGTCAATGATGAAATTGATAAACTACGTCATAGTGCAACAGCCGCTTTAATTGAACGAAAAGATGTTATTGTTGTTTCCTCTGTTTCTTGTATTTATGGAATCGGTAGTAAAGAAGATTATACGGAGATGATGATTTCTTTACGCCCTGGTATGCAAAAAGATCGAGATGATGTCATAAAAGAATTAATTGATATTCAATATACAAGAAATGAAATGGATTTTAAGAGAGGAAGTTTCCGTGTAAAAGGAGATGTGCTTGAAATTCTTCCTGTTTCTACGTTTGAAGATGTGGTTCGTGTAGAATTCTTTGGGGATGAAATTGATCGCATTGTACAAGTCGATGTATTGACAGGGGAAATGAAGGCAACTTTAAATTTTGTGGCTATTTTTCCAGCTTCTCATTACGTTGTTCCACAGGAGAAAATTGAACAAGCAGTAAAAGAGATTAAAAAAGAGATGGAAGAGCAGGTGCTTTATTTTAAAGAAAATGATAAGCTTTTAGAGGCACAAAGAATTGCAGAGCGTACGAACTTTGATATGGAAATGTTAAAAGAAACAGGATTTTGTTCGGGAATTGAGAACTATTCAAGACATTTAACAGGTGGAAAGGCAGGAGAACCGCCAAATACTCTCATTGATTTCTTCGGGGATGATTTTTTAATTATTGTAGATGAATCCCATATTACGATTCCACAGATTCGAGGAATGTATGCTGGGGATCAGGCAAGAAAGACAACCCTTGTAGATTATGGATTTCGTCTCCCATCAGCGAAAGATAATCGACCTTTGAATTTTAATGAGTTTGAAAGTAAGATTGATCAGATGCTTTTTGTATCTGCCACTCCAAATGTATATGAAGCGGAACATGAATTATTACGAGCCGAGCAGATTATTCGTCCAACAGGGCTTTTAGATCCAAACATTGAAGTTCGTCCAGTCGAAGGACAGATCGATGACTTATTATCCGAAGTCAATAAAGAAGTGGCAAAAGGCAATAAAGTGCTTGTAACAACTCTTACAAAGCGCATGGCAGAAGATTTAACCGATTATATGCGAGATGCAGGGGTGAAGGTAAAATATTTACATTCGGATATTGATACGATGGAACGAATGGAAATTGTAAGAGATCTTCGTATGGGAGTTTTTGATGTGCTTGTTGGAATCAACCTTTTAAGAGAAGGGCTTGATATTCCAGAAATTACATTAGTTGCTATTTTAGATGCGGATAAGGAAGGATTTTTGCGTTCGGAAACCTCTCTTGTTCAGACCATTGGACGTGCTGCAAGAAATAGTGAAGGGCATGTAATTATGTATGCGGATACCATAACACGTTCTATGAAATTTGCCATTAGTGAAACAGAGAGAAGACGTTCCATTCAGGAGCAATATAATAAAGAACATGGAATCACACCAAAAACAATCGTAAAAGCGGTTCGTGATCTGATTAAGGTGACAAATGAAGAAGTGGTGGAAAAAGATACAAGAGAAAAAGATGTAGAATCCATGACAGAAAAAGAATTAAAGGCAGAAATCGCGAAAATAACAAAGAAAATGAACCAAGCGGCAGCTGACTTAAACTTTGAATTAGCAGCAGAACTTCGTGATGAACTTATGGAATTGAAAGTTGTTTTAAGAGATTATCATAAGTAATAATTTTATAGTAATTGTTTGATTTTTTTCTATAACAGAAGAGAAAATATTAAGCATTGGACAGAATTGGAAAGTATAAAAATATATTATGAATTTTTTAAGAAACATGAAAAAGAATTTCACAATAGACATGATACATGGGAAAAGGTTAGAAAGAGGAAACTATGAGCGAAAAGAAAGAATATATAAAAATTAAAGGAGCAAGAGAACACAATTTAAAAGATGTCAGTTTAAACATTCCAAGAAATGAGTTTGTTGTGTTAACAGGGCTTAGTGGTTCAGGAAAATCTTCTCTTGCATTTGATACGATTTATGCAGAAGGACAAAGACGTTATATGGAATCGTTATCTTCCTATGCAAGACAGTTTTTAGGTCAGATGGAAAAGCCTGATGTGGATAAAATCGATGGATTATCACCAGCCATTTCCATTGATCAAAAATCAACCAATCGAAACCCTCGTTCTACTGTTGGGACTGTGACAGAAATTTATGATTATTTCCGTCTTCTTTATGCGAGAATCGGAATTCCTCATTGCCCAAAGTGTGGGAAAGAGATTAAAAAGCAGACGGTGGATCAGATGGTCGATGAAATCATGCGTTTGGAAGAAGGAACGAAGTTTCAACTTCTTGCACCAATTGTAAGAGGAAGAAAAGGGGAGCATGTGAAAGTATTCCAAAATGCAAAGAGAAGCGGATATGTCCGTGTTCGTGTAGATGGAAACTTATATGATCTATCCGAAGAAATTAAATTAGAGAAAAATAAAAAGCATAATATAGAAATTATTGTGGATCGCCTTGTAAGAAGAGAAGGCATTGAAAAACGTCTTGCAGATTCCATTGAAACCGTTATGGAGTTGGCAGAAGGTTTGATGATTGTCGATATAATTGGAGGAGAGGAAGTTCAGATGAGTCAAAGTTTCTCTTGTCCAGATTGTAATATTAGCATTGATGAAGTAGAGCCTAGAAGTTTTTCCTTTAATAATCCGTTTGGAGCGTGTCCAACTTGTCATGGATTAGGAAATAAAATGGAGTTTGACTTAGAATTAATGATTCCCGATCCAAAACTTAGCATTGCCCAAGGTGCGATTGCAGTTCTTGGATGGCAGTCTTGTACCGATAAAAAAAGTTATACAAGAGCGATTTTAGATGCATTGGCAAAAGAATATCACTTTAGCTTAGAAACACCATTTGAAGAGTTGACAGAACAAGCGAAAAAGATTATTTTATATGGAACGGATGGACAGTCTGTCAAAGTATTTTATAAAGGACAAAGAGGAGAAGGGGTATACGATGTGGCATTCGAAGGTTTAATTAAAAATGTACAGCGTCGTTATCGAGAATCCTCTGAAAGTATGAAACAAGAATACGAAACGTATATGACAGTAACTCCATGTGAAACTTGTCATGGACAACGTTTAAAGGCGGAATCTCTAGCGGTAACGGTTGGAGATAAAAATATTGCAGAAGTGACAGAAATGTCCGTGGATCATGTGAATGAATTTTTAGAAACGATGACATTGACAGAGCGACAACAATTTATTGGAAAGGGAATTTTAAAAGAGATTCAAGCAAGAATTGGATTTTTAATCGATGTAGGCCTTGATTACCTTTCTTTATCAAGAGCAACAGGAACGTTATCCGGTGGGGAAGCACAGAGAATTCGATTGGCGACACAGATAGGTTCTGGACTTGTAGGAGTTGCTTATATTTTAGATGAGCCAAGTATTGGACTTCACCAAAGAGATAATGACAAATTAATCCGCACGTTGAAAAACTTAAAAGATCTTGGAAATAGCCTTCTTGTCGTAGAACATGATGAAGATACCATGTGGGCAGCGGATCATATTGTAGATATTGGTCCAGGGGCAGGTTCTCGAGGCGGTGTTGTTGTAGCTCAGGGAACGGCTCAAGAGATTATGCAAGTTCCAGAATCCATTACAGGGGCTTATTTAAGTGGAAGAATTAAGATTCCAGTGCCAACAGAAAGAAGAAAACCAGAAGGATACTTAAAAGTCATAGGGGCATCGGAAAATAATTTAAAACAGATCGATGTGAAATTTCCACTGGGGGTCTTTACTTGTGTAACAGGAGTATCTGGTTCGGGAAAGAGTTCTCTTGTCAATGAAATTTTATATAAACGATTGGCAAAAGAATTAAATCGTGCAAAATGTAAACCAGGAGCTCATAAAAAAATTGTTGGTATTGAAAAACTGGATAAAGTTATTAATATCGATCAATCTCCAATTGGAAGAACGCCTCGTTCGAATCCGGCTACTTATACAGGTGTGTTTGATCAGATTCGCGATCTTTTTGCTATGACAAAAGATGCAAAGGCAAGAGGGTATGATAAAGGAAGGTTTAGTTTTAATAAAAAAGGTGGTCGTTGTGAAGCCTGTGGTGGTGATGGAATTATTAAAATTGAAATGCATTTCTTACCAGATGTTTATGTTCCTTGTGAAGTGTGTCATGGTCATCGCTATAATCGAGAGACATTAGAAGTAAAATATAAAGATAAAAGTATTTATGATGTTCTTGAAATGACAGTAGAAGAAGCTTGTGATTTCTTCTCTAATGTGCCATCGATTAGTAGAAAGATTGAAACGTTAAAAGAGGTAGGACTTGGATATATTAAACTTGGACAACCTTCCACTACCTTATCAGGAGGAGAAGCTCAGCGTATTAAGTTAGCAACAGAGCTTAGCAAACGAAGTACAGGAAAAACAATTTATATTTTAGATGAACCAACAACAGGACTTCATTTTGCGGACGTTCACAAATTAGTTGATATTTTAGGAAAACTAAAAGAAGGTGGAAATACCATTGTTGTCATTGAGCATAACTTAGAAGTCATAAAAACCGCGGATTATATTATTGATATTGGACCAGAAGGCGGAGCAAAAGGTGGAACTGTTGTAGCTAGTGGTACACCAGAAGAAATCTGCAAAGTGGAACAATCTTATACAGGAAAATATTTAAAAAAATAT
>UQVN01000225.1 GCA_900544525.1 uncultured Eubacteriales bacterium | reverse complement strand
CTTTATTATATCGAAATACCAATCGATACTTTGATATTCAATTAGAAGAGGAATTAATAAGAAGTGGACAACAATTTTTTTTGTTGAGGATTTTTGAAAATGATGGGATTTCTATGTGTGATCTAGCAAAACTTGGGGGATACGATAAAGGAACGGTTACAAAAGCTGTTCAAAAATTAGTAGATCAAGGTTATGTGGAAACAGTAGCCGATGGTTCTGACAAACGTATGAGACACCTTTATATTACAAATGATGCTATGCCTGCGATTAAACGCCTATATGAGATCCGTGAAGAGTGGAATCGTAGATTAATCGAGCAGTTAGATGAAGAAGAAAAAGAAAAGATATTTGAAATTTTTCAAAAAATGTCACAGGCTTCAAGTGAAGTAATTCGAGAGCTTGGAGAGAAAAATCATAGAAAGTGTTAAAAAGGCTGTTGTTGCTATATCCATAAATAAAATGGAATCAATTATCTTGTGAGTGGATGCGTTTATCATAGTTTATTTATTTTGTAATGATAGAAAGGCAGGAGACAAGAAGAAAAATGAAACAAAGAAATCTGGATGTTTACATTCACCATACGATGGCAGTATGTGGCGGATTTTTAGGGATTTATGCAATTTTAGCAAGATTTAATGTGTTTGGCTCTGCACAGACAGCCAATTTGATGGGATTGATCCGTGATTTAGTTGGAAGAAATTTTATAGAAGTAGCCATTCGATTGGGTGCTTGTATAATCTATGTGCTTGCAATTATTTTAGCAACTATTTTGGAAAAAAGAGTAAAAAGAATACAAATTGTTACGATTGTTTTAGAAATAGTTGTTGTAGGATTTTTAGGAATCATACCAAGAACAATAAATCCAATGATTGCTCTGTATCCAATGTTTTTTATTACAGCATTTCAGTGGTGTATTTTTAAAGGAGCAAAAGGGTATGTAAGCTCCACTATTTTTTCTACCAATAATATTAAACAAACAGTTGTTTCCTTCACAGAATATTATTTATTAGAAGAAAATAAGGAGAAAGAACGAAAAGAAAAATTAGAAAAAGCAAAGTTTTTTGGTGGTTCTTTATTAGCATTTCATATGGGTACTTTATGTAGTGCTTTGTTATATCCGTTATTTGGAATTCAAACCGTATGGTGCTGTATCGTTCCTTTGGTGTTTAGTATGACTTTAATCTTATATCAAGAAAGTCAGGAAAAAAATATTATGTGTGTGGAAAGTATAGTGAAATAGTGAAAAAATAGTAAAAATAATAAAATGAATAATAAAACGATGCAAGACATAGAAAAGTGTCTTGCATCGTTTTTGTATGTAGGAAAAGCGTGATTCTTACACTTTCAAAGAGATAATCCATCAGTACCCGGAGACATATCATTTCGTCCTCACGAAACTATCTGATATGGGGAGGGTTAGTCCTATGCCCAGATGCTTTTCTCTTTGAATATGCAGAAGAAAAGACATATGATATTCTTCTGCTGGATGTAGAGATGAAGGGAATCTCAGGTATTGATCTTGCCAGGCAGATTCGGAGTGATAACAGCCGAGTAGAAATTGTGTTTATAACTTCTCACTTTGAATTTTTCGGGGAAGGGTATGAAGTTGATGCTTTGCATTACCTCATGAAACCCATTTCCGTGAAAAAGTTGCTTTATGTACTTTCTAAAGCTGCTGAAAAGTTATCAATAGAGCCTACTTCTTTAGTAATCACTTGTAACAACGAAACAGTCAAATTCTATGAATCGGATATTCTATATATAGAAGCTTTCTTGCATTACATCACCATCTATACAAATAAAGGCGAATACAAAATCAAAGAAAGCATTTCTGCTTTTTCAGATAAACTTAGCGATGATTCCCCAGCCGGGGTATTCCTTTTCGGACGGTCATTCTGTTTTCAAGGTGCTGTCCATCGATGAACTACTCTAAGTCTACACGAAAAAAATGCAATCCCCGGAATTTTGCCAGAATTGCATTTTGATGAAGTTTACACTTGGGAGATTGTATTTTTGCAATCATTCTGTATAATGGAAATATGCGGAGGAGGTGCGTATCTATGGCTTTACCCGGAACACCCGGACAGCTTGCGCCGATGGACGAAGAATCCGCTGACCTGTTCCAGAAGTTGGTGAAAAAGATGATTGAGCAAATAAGAAAATAGATTATTAGGCAAACTCATCTAGAAATGAACAAGCAAAACATTTTAAGGGTATTTGTAAAGGTACTTTGGAAGTTGCGTTAGCTAAATATAAGTTTAATACGAATAATCAAGAGGAGGTTTTATTATGACAGATGTGCATATTCATATTGAAAGAGGACCTTATACAAAAGAATGGATAGATAATTTTGTTAAACAAGCTGCAAGTATCGGAATGGATGAAATTTATCTTTTGGAACATTCTCACCGTTTTGTGGAGTTCGCCCCCATGTATGCCTCTATTTGTGAATATAGCGATTATCAGAAAAACTGGTATAAAAGTAAAGCAAACCTTTCTATAAAAGATTTCCAAGCACTTATTGCCGAAATGAGAAATATAGAGTTTCCCGTAAAAATAAAATGGGGACTTGAAGTATGCTACTTTCCTGAACATGAAAAGCTAATTGGCGATATTCTTAACTCCTTTAATTTTGATTTTGCTGTAGGCTCAATACATTGGGTTGAGGGTTTTGGATTTGACCATAAAGCGGAATTTTGGAACGATATTGATACTGAACAAATTTATAGTAAATATTATGACCTAATGCTTCGCCTTGTAAAAAGTGATTTGTTTTCTGGACTTGCACATCCCGATTCTATCAAGTGCTTTCAGCATTACCCTACAAGAGATTTAACTGCTACATATAGTTTATTAGCTGATGAATTAAATTCGCATCATATGTATGCAGAACAAAGCGGTGGTCTTGCTTTAAATTATGGATTTGAGGAATTAGGTATGAATAAGAAACTGCTGAATGTTTTGAAAAGCAAAAATGTTGATATTCGCTTCGCTTCGGATGCCCATAGACCGGAAGATGTAGGTGCAAACATTTTGGAAATGCAAACTATTCTTCAGGTATAAGAAAACTGTAAAAGTTCACATGACTGAAAATTTTCCGGGAGTGTGGTCACAACTTCGGGACACTTTGTCCACAAGTCGGAGCGTAGGACGATGGACGGGAGTTTTCATATACGCCCTGTCTACTGATGAAACCAGACCTGTGCTGCGGCTCCACGCCATGTAATCACAGCCCTGTTTTCTTGCCGTTTCAAATGCCCTTGCCCTTCCCGGCGGCAATGGCATTTGAAGTGGCAACGCCGACAGAGCGTATAACACACTACACTTTGCTTCGCAAAGTCGTGTGCCAAATGGGGGATTTGCCTCCTTTTCTTGTTATCTAGCTTTCCGGCTGTATCGGTTGAGCAAAAGTCAGCATGGGAATGGTGCGGTATCTCTATCTAAGTGAAACCCTGCGTTCCCAGTTAGAGACTGCCTGAAAACTAATTCCCATTTTATCTGCTAGTTCTAGTTGTGTCATATTGCGATTTTTCCGCGCGGTGCCTCCCTAGCCGAGGTATTCCTTTTCGGACGGTCATTCGGTTTTCAAGGTGCTTGTCCATCGATGAACTACCCTAGGTCTACACCTAAATGACCGTCTGTCCCGTATATCCGAAAGGTAGGAAATCGGCATAAAAAGCAAGCAGGCTATTTCCACGCTCTCCGAATTGTGGTAGAATAAAAATGATAATGAAATAAATCGGAATGGAGCGAGGCAAATGATGAGGACGGTTACAATATGTGGAAGTATGAAATTTGAGAAAGAAATGCAAAGAATAGCATTTCTGTTAGAAGCAAAGCATAATATGAATATTTTGCAATGTGTGTACAATGTAGATGATTTGGATATTACACCAATGGAGCAGGCTGCTCTTGAAAATGCACATTATAGAAAAATTGAACTCTCCGATGCAATTTATGTTGTTGATATTCAAGGATACATTGGAAATCAAGTTTCCAAAGAAATTGCGTTTGCGCAAAGTAAAGGAAAGGAAGTCATTTTTCATTCGACGTATAGAGAAAAATAACTTCCCATTTATCGGGGGGTTAGCAAATCCAGCCAAGCCATTCATCTTGACCGTTGCCCGCTGTCCTGCTACTTTTCAGGAAGTGTGGCCACAACTTAGGGACACTTTGTCCACAAGTCGGAGCGTAGGACGAGGGACGGGGGTTTTCATATACGCCCTGTCTGCTGATGAAACCAGACATGCGCTTGAGGCTCCACGCCACACAAGCACAGCCCTGTTTTCCTGCCGCTTCAAACGCCCTTGCCCTCCCCGGCGGCAACGGCATTTTCACGGCAACGCCGACAGAGTGTATAACACACTACACTTTGCTTCGCAAAGTCGTGTGCCAAATGGGAGCGTTGCCTCCCTTTGGAAACCCCCACAAGAAAAGGTGATATGCCACCCTCCACAGTTCCGCAATTTTTCGTCCTATATTTTCTGTATTAAACATAACAAATCCTTTCTGCATCCTACAACTTTTTGTTGTATCCTTGCAAGTACATGATATAAAAATATATTTGAATAAGGAAGCAAGCGATAGTTGAGTTCTGATTTTTTTATTCCAGTGTTCGTTGAATTCGGTTATTTGCGAACAGCGTTGTCTTGGAAACGAAAATAGTCAGGACGATGTCTTGATTGTGTGAATTCAAACATAATGCCATCGTCATTATAAGTTTGGCTTGTAACAACGGCAAGACAATTATAATCCCCTAATTCTAAATATTTTTCATCGATTTGTGTCATTTTTTCAATCGTCATAATTCGTTTGCTTGTGACAATCGAAATGTGGAGTTCATTTTCTAAATATTCATAAATGGAATTTTCTGCGATTTTTTTTGTGAGTCCGAAAACAACGGATTTTAAAAAGTAATTATGATTTAAAATCAAAGGTTTTCCATCCATATAGTGAAGACGTTGTAAATAATAGACTTCACTTCCAACATCAAATCCTGTTTTTTTTGACAATTTTTCATCAACAATAAGTTCGGTAAAGAGCAAGACTTCTGTGCTTCCTTTTTTATTGTTTCGGAGTGCGGACTCTTTGAAAGATTCGATTCCACCTAAAGTAAAAGAAGTCTGTTCCGTGGATTGAAAAATATTACGGACACCTTTTCCTTGTAATGTTTGAACATACCCATCTTTTACTAATTCTGAAATCGCTCTTCGAATCGTATTTCTAGAGCAATTATATTCCTCGATTAACGTATATTCAGAAGGTAGTAGCTCCTGAAATTCATATTCTCCAGATTCAATTTTCTGTTTTATCTCTTCGTATATTTTATTATATTTTGCTTTTGGCATACTCTCACCTCGACTTGTTTAAACATCTTAAACTAATTATAAGTCTTGTAGTTAGAATGTCAACTAACTTTTTTATGTTATAGGAAATTCCTCGCAAAGCGAGTTATCC
>UQVN01000224.1 GCA_900544525.1 uncultured Eubacteriales bacterium | reverse complement strand
AAAAGGAGATGCTTACGAAAAATTAGTGATTGATGTGGTAAATAGAATAAATGGAGTTAAAGCAACATCAATAGTAAAGACAAATACAAATCAAATTGATTGTTTCGCAATTTCTCAAGTAAAAACAACGTATCATAGTATTTATGATTATTTATCACCTAAATTCATAGGTGAATGTAAAAATGAGCAAGAAACTCCGGGGATTACATATGCAGAAAAACTTTATAGTCTAATAAAATTGAGTCCAAAAGCAAAATTGGGTATTCTGTTTTCTAGAAAGAAATGGAGTAAAGAATCTAAAGAGTTTGCAAAAAAAATGGCTTTATTAGAAAACATATATATTGTTAATTTCTGTGATGATGATTGGGAAAAATTCTTAAATCAAAAAATGAATTTTTTAGAGATATTATTGTTAAAAATTGTAGAAGTTGAAATGTACTTTAAAGAAAAGATAGACTTAGTTCAAGAATTTAGTAAAGAGGAGCACTAGAAACAGTGCTTCTTTTTCTTTTGCATATTTTTGGATCTTTAGCTCAGTAGGTTAGAGCATCCGGCTCATAACCGGACGGTCTTGGGTTCAAGTCCCAAAGGATCCATTCTGTCTTGTTTTTAATGGATTTTCGCAAGACAGACGAATCCTCCTTGTTAAATTATAAAAGGCTTCTCTCTTAGCTCAGTGGTAGAGCATAAAGGTTGGTGGTTCGATTCCATCAGGGGGAATTTACAACATTAAAAAACAAACACGAATGAGAGGTGATAGGGCTTGGCTAGGGCACCAAATGAGAAAGCCTTGGAGGCTGAGCAATTATATAAACAAGGCTTGAAACTTATTGATATAGCTGGGAAACTAGATGTTCCAGAAGGAACTATTAGAAGTTGGAAAAATCGATATAAATGGGATAATGATACAAGTGCAACGTTGCAGAAAAGGCGCAACGTTGCAAAAGGGAAAGGTGGTCAGCCTGGTAATAAAAATGCGATAGGAAATAAAGGTGGTTCTGCTCCAGATGGTAATAAAAATGCCATAAAAACTGGAGAATTTGAAACCATCTTTTTTGATTGCCTGGATTACGAAGAAAAGGAACTAATTGAGCAGATTCAATTGGATAAGAATCAGCTTCTGCTGCAAGAGATACAGCTTTTGACAGTGCGAGAGCGACGAATGCTGAAACGCATAGAATTATTAAAGAGAACCCAAGAACAGCAAAATGGCGAAGCACAAGGAATGACTGCTGTTAAGTATAAGACAGGAGTTGAAAAAGACAAGGAAACAGATTTGTTTGAATATGCTGGTATTCTTGGACAGATACAGGCTATTGAAAATTCTTTGACAAGAGTACAAGCGAGTAAGCAAAGAGCAATAGATTCCTTACATCGTTATGGATATGATGATGCAAAACTGGATATCGAACTTATGAAGATTGAGTTAGAACTTGCTAAGCAAGACACATCGGAAGATACCCAGGAAGATGATGGCTTTATGGATGCTATTGATAAGACTGCTGCCGAAGTTTGGGGTGATGATGATGTATGAGAAAATACAAGCACTCCGAAAGAAAGTAGATCAGATAAAGCAGAATCGTAGAATCAAGGTCAAGAAAGAAATCTTCAAATTCAAGCCGTTTTCAGACAAGCAGAAAAAAGTCCTTACTTGGTGGAGTAAAGATTCACCTGTTAAAGATTATGATGGTGTTATAGCAGATGGTTCTATTCGTTCTGGTAAGACTGTTTGTATGTCATTAGCGTTTGTTATGTGGGCAATGTCATCGTTCAATGGCCAGAACTTTGGTATGTGTGGTAAGACAATTGGTTCTTTCCGCAGGAATGTACTCTTTTGGCTCAAAATAATGCTTAGGAGCAGAGGATATAAGATAAAGGATCATCGTTCCGATAACCTAGTTGTTATAACGAAAGGCAGCATGACAAATTATTTCTATATCTTCGGCGGCAAGGATGAGAGTAGTCAAGATTTAATTCAGGGTATTACTCTTGCTGGTGTGTTCTTTGATGAAGTGGCGTTGATGCCAGAGAGTTTTGTCAATCAGGCAACTGGTCGTTGTTCTGTCACTGGTAGTAAGTATTGGTTTAACTGTAACCCGGATGGACCATATCATTGGTTTAAAACGAACTGGATAGATAAATCGATAGGATATATTGGTAAGAAACGAGCAGAGCAGTTAAAAGAAGCTGCTGCCATAGAAGGAAAAGAATTAGAATTCAAGAAAATTCTTTACGTGCACTTCACAATGGACGATAATTTGAGTCTTTCAGAAGAAATTAAGGCTCGTTATCGTAGCATGTACACTAGTGTATTCTTTAAGCGGTATATTCTAGGACTGTGGGCCATGGCAGAAGGTATCATATACGATATGTTCTCAAAAGAGAAGCATATGGTAGACACAGAAGAAATCGCTAGAGCCTATAAGGAAAGAACAGGACAAAATTTTTGGACAACTGAACAGTATGTTTCTTGTGACTATGGTACGCAGAACCCAACTGCATTTTTGCTTTGGAATAAAGCAGCAGATAAAAAATGGTATTGCCGGAAAGAGTATTATTATTCAGGAAGAGATACAGGAGTGCAAAAAACAGACCAAGAGTATGTGAAGGACCTAAAAGAGTGGTTAGGAAAAGAAGAAATACGATATGTAATCTTGGACCCATCTGCTGCAAGTTTTAAAGCACAGTTGGTAAAAGAAGGATTCAAAGTTAAGAAAGCGAAAAATGACGTGTTGGATGGTATTCGATTAGTGGCAACGTTGCTGAATCAGAAAACCATCTTTTTTGATCTTTCTTGTACTAACACAGAAAAAGAGTTTTCCTCCTATATTTGGGATGCTAAGGCAGGAGATAGAGGAGAAGACAAGCCTGTTAAGGAGTACGATCACTGTATGGATGCGGTGCGTTATCTTGTGTATACGATTATTAGAAAGCCATCGAACATAACAATTCTAAAATAATTTGGAGAGGAGGTGACAAAGTGCTATTTCAAAATGATTTTAATATGCTTACAACAGAGGAAGTTATACAGATTTTCATGGAAGAGTTTCAAAGTTCAAAAGAGAGGAAATTAATGCTCACGGGAGAAAAGTATTATCTAGCAGACAATGATATTGGAAAGCGAAAGATGTATAGATACGATGAGCAACAAAGACCAGTAATCGATTCACAGAAACCAAACAATAGATTAGTACATTCATTTATGCATCTGTTTGTAGAAGATAAGATAAATTATCTGTTATCTCGTCCATATACTTTAAGCGGAGAACAAAGTTATGTCGATAAAGTAACAGAAACATTAGGAAAGAACTTCCAAAGGCGATTTATCAAACTTGGAAGAGAATCCAGTAACAAAGGAATAGCATGGCTTATGCCTTATATATCTAGTAATGGAAAGTTTAAAGCCTTTGTAGCTCCATCAGAACAGTGTATTCCGCTGTGGAGTGACAATGAGCATGAAGAACTAGATGCACTAATTTATTTCTATGATATGGATGTATATGAAGGCAAACTTAAGAAACAAGTGACTAAAATTGAATATATGACACCAATTAGTATAGAGTATTATGTAATAGAAGATGGAATTATCAGAGTGGATTCAGAACGGTACTTGAAACTACAGCCAGATGGAACATATACAGAAATAAATGATCCTGGGCATTTTTTTGTGGATGATATTCCGATGAGTTGGGGAAGGGTACCAGTGATTCCTTTCAAGAATAATGATGATGAAATTCCAGATGTCAAGTTCATAAAGTCTCTAATTGATGATTATGATAAAAGCCGTTCTGATGTTTCAAATACATTGGATGAGATTAGGTCTGTTATTTTTGGATTAAAGGGATACGGTGGACAGAATCTTGCGGAGTTCATGAGAGATTTAAGTTATTATCGAGCTATTCTTTTAGATGAAGATGGCGGACTTGAAACTTACAACCCTACGATTGATATTACTGCTGCAAAGGAGCATTTTGATACGCTGAAAGATGATATTTACAGTCTTGGACAAGCAGTAGATAAAAGTTCCGATAAAATTGGGAATAGTCCTTCTGGAATTGCACTGAAATTCCTATACTCTGGATTAGATTTGAAATGTAACTCTATGGAAAGCAATTTCCAGTGGGCGTTTGGTGAATTAATGTATTTTGTAAATAAATACTGGGAAGTGACTGGTCAAGATACTTTCAAAGATGAGGATATTTCTATTGTTTTTAATCGTGATATACAAATTAATGAAACAGAGGCCGTTACAAATTGTGCTAACAGTAAAGGAATTATATCTGACAAGACGATCATTGAAAATCACCCATTTGTAACTGATGCTGTACAGGAAATGAAACAGATTGAAGAAGAATCAAAAAGTCCAGAAGAAGATATGTTTCAGGCAGGTGATGGATAATGTCACATGATAAGAATTATTGGACCAAGAGACAGGAACAACTATTTCTTCAATCCGAAAAATCTATCGATGAGTATTATGCAGGACTGAAAAAGGCTTTTGAACAAGCACAAAAGGAGATTCAGTTCGTTATCAATGACTTCTATGTTCAATATGCTACTGAAAATCGAATATCGTATACAGAGGCACAAAAGCGGTTAAGTAAGGTGCAAGTAGGGAAACTAAGAGATTATATTAACAAAGTAAATGAGACGATGGGAACATATAATCTGGAACTTAGCAATATGTCTATTAAAGCAAGAATTACAAGGTATGAAGCCTTAAATATGCAGATAGATGCAATTTTACAGTATTTGTATACGATAGATTATGAAATTAAGGGTGCAAAATCATTAATGCACATTTATGAGGATAACTATCGGCAGATGTGGTATAACTTTGATATTTATACTGGATTCCATCATGAGTTTGCTCAAATTATTCCTAGTGATATAGAACAGTTGATTGCATACCCATTTAATGGACAGAACTTCTCGGAACGTCTGTGGAAACAAAAAGATTATTTGCAATTAAAGCTAAAAGAAGCTCTTACAACTGTTTTAGTATTAGGACAAGATCCAGCAAGACTATCAAAAGATTTTGCAAAAGCCTTTCAAGCTAGAGAGTATGAAGCTTATCGGTTGCTGCATACAGAAACCAGTTTTGTTATGGAGCAATCCACGTTAGCCTCTTATAAGAAAAGTGGAGTGGAACAATACCAGATACTTGCAACATTGGATAATAAAACCTCTCAAATATGTAGAGATCAAGATGGTAAAATTTACAAAGTGGAAGATGCCACAGTAGGCACAAATTATCCACCATTCCATATGTTTTGCCGAACTACTACTGTTCCAGATTACGAAGAAAAGCCAGAAGGTGTTCGAATGGCTAGAGACCAAGAGGGAAAAGCTATCGAGGTACCAGCAGATATGACCTATCGAGAATGGGAAAAGAAATATATTGATATGTCTAATACTAAAACTTCACGTTTAAAAGATAGTGAAGGAATTTATTATACATATAAT
>UQVN01000223.1 GCA_900544525.1 uncultured Eubacteriales bacterium | reverse complement strand
AATTTGCTATCTCTTTGGATATGTAATATAATTAAACTCATAACGAATTGTCTGTATACAATATATTTATACGATGGAGAAGGCGTTGCATACTGTTGTATAAAAAGCATTTCATACGACAAGGGAAATCATTAAGGAGGAAATAACATGTTAGATTTAAGATTTGTTCGAGAAAATCCAGAACTTGTAAAACAGAATATTAAAAATAAGTTCCAGGAGCATAAATTATCGCTCGTGGACGAAGTGATTGAATTGGATGCAAAGAACAGATCCATCAAACAGGAAGCAGATACGTTAAGAGCAGATAGAAATAAAATTTCAAAGCAAATTGGCGCATTAATGGCTCAAGGTAAAAAAGAAGAGGCAGAGGAAACAAAGAAGAAAGTAACTGCTTTCTCTGAGCATTTATCACAGTTAGAGGCACAGGAAACAGAATTAGAAGAAAAAATCAGAGATATTATGATGAAAATTCCTAATATCATCGATCCAAGTGTTCCAATTGGAAAAGACGATAGTGAAAATGTAGAAGTAGAACGCTTTGGTGAACCAGTTGTGCCAGATTTTGAAATTCCATATCATGTTGATATTATGGAAAGCCTTGCTGGACTCGATCTTGATAGTGCGAGAAGAGTAGCTGGAAACGGTTTTTATTATTTAATGGGAGATTTAGCTCGTCTTCATTCTTCCGTTTTAGCCTATGCAAGAGATTTTATGATCGGTCGTGGTTTC
The DNA here is from genome assembly GCA_900544525.1 of uncultured Eubacteriales bacterium. Lineage (GTDB taxonomy): Bacteria > Bacillota > Clostridia > Lachnospirales > Lachnospiraceae > Scybalomonas. The sequence goes on along the minus strand of UQVN01000223.1, from coordinate 4,759 downwards.
ACATACTGTGTTCCACCTTTCATGATTCGCAGCAGTGTTGTAACAGGAGTTATGAGCTTTGAAGAAATGGATGCCATGATGTATAAAATCGAAGGAGAAGACTTATACTTAATTGGTACAAGTGAGCACTCCATGATTGGTAAATTCATTGATCAAATCGTTCCAGAAGCAGAACTTCCATATACATTGACAAGTTATTCTCCATGTTTCCGTAAAGAAAAAGGAGCACATGGTCTTGAAGAACGTGGTGTATATCGTATTCATCAGTTCGAAAAACAAGAAATGATTGTTGTTTGTAAACCAGAAGAAAGTAAAGACTGGTACGAAAAATTATGGAAAAATACTGTGGATTTATTCCGTTCTATGGATATTCCAGTTCGTACACTTGAATGTTGTTCTGGTGACTTAGCAGATTTAAAAGTAAAATCTGTTGACGTAGAAGCATGGTCACCAAGACAGAAAAAATATTTCGAAGTTGGTAGCTGTTCAAACTTAGGAGATGCACAGGCTCGCCGTTTAAAAATCCGTGTAAATGGAGAAGATGGCAAGAAATACTTTGCACATACTTTAAATAATACAGTAGCAGCACCACCTAGAATGTTAATTGCTCTTTTAGAGAACAATTTACAAGAAGATGGCTCTGTAAGAATTCCAGAAGTTCTTCGTCCATATATGGGTGGACTTGATTATATGCGTCCAAAGAAGAAATAATAGAATAATTTCATTGAAAATGGCACATGGAAAAGGATGAGAAAGACTTTTCCATGTGCCATTTTTTATTGATTTATATTATTTTTGAGGAGGGGAGATAGTTCTAATGAGTGGGGGGAAGAACTATCTCCAGTAATATGAAAAAAATTTATAGAAAAAGGGAATCAAATGATTCTTCCTTTTATATGTATTTAGTATAGCCATAAAATGTGGCGAAACTTTGATGGTTTTGTGAAAAAAGAGTGAACAAAAAAAGAAATAAAAAAGTATTGACAAAGATTTCAACTAGTGATATTATAACAACAGTTAGTTAAAGCTAACTATTGTGAGAAATTAAATAGAATGAGAAAAGGTAATAGGAACTTATACTCCATGTTGATAAACAATCATTGCTCTATTTCAGCGAAAGAAAATAAGAATAAAAATGAGAGATATGGGAGAAAATATGTCATATCACTTATTTTTTAGTTGAAGGGAGTGAGTCAACTGGAGAGACAGAAAGAAAGTTCTTTTCTTTTTAAGAAAGAGTTAGGAATAACTAACTTTCAAGAGAAATGGAAGAGTAAAGAGGTGAAACGAGTGAAAGAACAGCTTTTAATTGAACATTGTTCTCTAACCCTTGCAAATTTAAAAGCGGGTAATTTATTTCGATATTTTCTAGAGAGCCAAGAAGAAATTGATGAGTATTTAAAATATTGGAATGGACAAATGAATAAGAAAGGCGTGTATTTGACCATTGTGAAACAGTGTGAAGAAACCGCACTTATTTATGTTTATCGAAAAAGTAGTCTTATGCAGGTGCTAGAACGAGAAGAAATTCAAAACTTTTTAAAGGGATATGGATATGAGGATTTTTCAATTGAAGGTTGTATTGCACATTTAAGAGAGCAGTTTCAAAGAAATTGTACGTTTCCCCATGAAATCGGAGTATTTTTAGAATATCCACTAGAGGATATTGTTGGTTTTATTGAAAATAAAGGAAGAAATTATAAGTGTGTTGGCTGTTGGAAAGTTTATGGAGATGAAAAAAATGCAGAGAAATTATTTACAAAGTTCAAGAAGTGCCAATGCATTTATCGACAACAATATTTAAGTGGTCGAGATATTATGAAGCTTACAGTAGCGGCATAAGACAGTCTATGCAGTGTATCTTGCATCATAGAGGGAGAATCTAAAAATAGAAGAGTAAACGCGATTTTATGAGAAAAGATGAAAGAAAGCAAAGTGAAAAAGTGAGATAAAGAATAAACCAATGGTTATAAAGTGATCGAATTGAAAGTAGGAGATCGCTTAACATAAAAAATAGACAAAATGGAAAGGAAAGGGAAAGAAAATGAGTAAAGTTGCAGTTGTGTATTGGAGTGGAACAGGAAACACAGAGGCTATGGCAAATGCCGTTGTAGAAGGAGCAAAAGCTGCAGGAGCAGAGGTAGAACTTTTTACAGCTTCTGAATTTAATTCAAGTAAAATGGATGAATTTGATGCGATTGCTTTTGGTTGTCCATCTATGGGAGCAGAAGAGTTAGAAGAATCCGAATTTGCACCAATGTTTGAAGATTGTGAAAGTAAGTTAAGCGGAAAGAAAATTGCTCTTTTTGGTTCTTATGGATGGGGAGACGGAGAATGGATGAGAACATGGGAAGAAACTTGCAATTCCGATGGAGCAAATTTAGTTTGTGATTATGTCATTTGCAACAATGAGCCAGATGAAGAAGGATTAGAAAGTTGTAAAGAACTTGGAAACAAAGTTGCAACTGCTTAATGAATAACAAAACAAAAAATTACAGCTGATAGAAAAGAAATACATATGCCATAAAAGGGGCTGTCGCCCAGCTAACTATTTTTAGCCAATGCGACAGCCCCTATGTTAAGTTTATTATAATTCCACAGCGCTTTGGATTCGAAAGCTAGCGTAAGTTTTAGAATCCGCAGGTAAATCTTTTTCCTCTAAGAAAAGGCTAGTGCGGAAAGACATTTTAACGTTATCATTGATTGTGATCTGAGATTGCCCTCCATTAAATATGTGGCGTTTTCTTTTGCAGGAGATAATAAAAGAAGGGCGATATTGATAAGTTTGGTGTTTTGAGTAATATTCTAAGAAAAGAGGTTCTGTACTATCTTCCATAAAAGATAAATCTCCCTTTAATATTTTTTTACACTGTTTTTTGCTAAGGATAATGGAATTTTCTAGAGAATGATGTTCTCCTTTATAGCGTTTATGAAAAAGGTAACGAGATTGGTGTCCCACTTTAATATATTCAATATAAAATAGTTCAGGCATTGTCTGGAGAAGAGGAAGTGTGCCACTGATCTCTAAAGAAGGAAGCAAATAAAGCTCTCTTACTTGAGCGCTAAATGGCATATCTTTCGCATGTTCGGATATTTCATATTTGCTCAATATTTGATATAAAAGAGGAATTGAGTCCTGTGGAATACATTTTGCAATTTCATAATGAAAGTTTGGATTTGTTTCGATTATGGATAATGAGTTTGTTGTATTTGTTGTCATCGCTATCTTCCTTTCCATTGTTACTTAAACAATATTATGTATATATTATATAAAACAATAACAATATATTGTGGTTTGTTCGTTTAAAGTCATCATTTTTGTTTTTCTAGTCTTATTATACAAGAAAAATATGACCGTTCTGTGGATAATATCTGAAGAAAATGTAAGATATTTATGAAAAATTAATAAGGGATTTATTAAGAAACGTAAGAATTACAAATTTCTATGAGTAAAATTAAGAAATGTTAGACAGAATATTCTTTATAAACACTATATAATGGAGAAAAGAAGAAAGAGAGGTCATTTCCTTATGAATATTCAAAAATGTGCAGTTATCGGTTGTGGAGCTGTCGGTTCAACAATCGCTTTTCAACTTGTAAATGGTGGTCTTTTTAATGAGATCGTTTTATTAGATGTAAATAAGAAAAAAGCAGAAGGGGAGGCAATGGATATTGGGCATGGAATCCCTTTTGTACAGCCAGTTGATATCTATGCAGGAGATTATTCTGATTTGAAAGATGCTTATCTTGTTATTGTAACCGCAGGAGCCAACCAAGCCCCAGGAGAGACAAGAATTGACTTAATTCATAAAAATGCGAGAATTTTTGAAAGTATTATTCCACAGATTACAAAGTACAATAAAGAATGTATTCTTTTAATTGTAGCCAATCCAGTGGATGTTTTGACAAGCCTTGCGTTAAAATTAAGTGGATTTCCACCAGAAAGAGTTATTGGTAGCGGTACTGTATTAGATACTGCTCGCTTTAAATATAAATTAGGGGAACAGATGGGAATCGATACAAGAAATGTTCATGCATTTATTATTGGTGAGCATGGTGATAGTGAGTTAGCTGTTTGGAGTAGCGCAAATATATCTGGTATTCCACTTGATGAGTATTGTGCAAAAGGTGGAAATTGCAAAGGAATTGAAGATCGGGAAAAGATTTATGAAGAAGTAAAAAATAGTGCTTATGAGATTATTGAAAGAAAAGGGGCTACTTATTACGCCATCGGTGTTGCGGTAGAGAGAATTGCACAAGCACTTGTTCGGGATGAGCACTCTGTATTAACGGTTTCTAGTTTAATGACAGGTCAGTATGGAATTGAAGGTGTTTGCCTTGGTATGCCAGCTGTCATTGGAGAAAATGGTGTAGAAAGAATGATAGAGCTTCCATTAAATGAAGAAGAGGAAAGAAAATTAAAGGAATCTGCAGAAACACTTGCACGTGTATTAGAAGAAGCATAAAAAGAATGAAGCGTAAATGACGGATATAGACTGATGTTTTCGGTTATTAGAAATGAATTTCTTAATGACAGAAAAATAGGATTGTGTGAAAGAAGTTATTTGTGTTATAATAGAAAACATATTTTGTATACAAAAAACAAAGGGAAGACAATGAGCTTCCCTTTCACGCTATCCAAAAAAGAAGTAGAATAGGATGACCTTAATAGCAATAAATTGAAACGAAAATACGAAGCCATAAGATGTTTTATAACTTTAAATCGATACATAGTTTAAAGTTTTAACAAAATAAAGTT
>UQVN01000222.1 GCA_900544525.1 uncultured Eubacteriales bacterium | reverse complement strand
CATATTACTTACTAGTATACCGAAATAAATTTAAGGATACAAGTGTTATCGTTTTAAAGTGAAATTAGAAAATACAAATGTAAAGTTTATGTAAAGTTCCCGTAAAAATAATGCGAAAAAAATAGAATCTTGTTATGATAATAAAAGTGCAAGAGAGGAATTCGTATGCACAAAAACAAGAGAGAGTTTTATTCCATAGGAATCCGTATGGAATGAAAAGGGTTTTGAAAAAACTTAGGAGGATTAAAAAATGGTACTTGAAAATTTAGGAAACCTATTTACCTTTATAGGTGGTCTTGGTATGTTCTTGTATGGTATGAATTTGATGGCTGATGGGCTTCAAAAATCTGCAGGAAACAAGATGAAACAACTTTTAGGGTATTTGACGAATAATCGTCTATTAGGTGTTCTTATGGGAGCTTTTATTACTGCGATTATTCAAAGTAGTTCTGCCACAACTGTTATGGTAGTTGGTTTTGTAAATGCAGGAATTCTCAATTTAACACAAGCAGTTGGCGTTATTATGGGGGCAAATATTGGAACGACAGCAACCGCTTGGATTGTATCTGCATCAGAGTGGGCAGCATTTTTAAAACCAGAATTTTTAGCGCCATTATTTGTTGGTACGGGTGTCTTTTTATTAGTTTTTACAAAAGGTGTTCGAAAACACCAAATTGGGGAAATTATCGTTGGATTTGGTCTTTTATTCATTGGATTATCGTTTATGTCTGATTCTGTTAGTGTTTATAAAGACAGCCCAATTTTTGCAAAAGCGTTTAGTGTTCTTGGTGGGAATCCAATTTTAGGTATTTTAGTTGGTGCAGTTGTAACTGCGATTATTCAAAGTTCTTCTGCTTCTGTTGGTATTTTACAAACATTAGCAGCAAATGGAATTGTAAACTGGCGTTCTGCTATTTTTATTACGTTAGGACAAAATATTGGTACTTGTATCACTGCTATTATTTCAAGTGCAGGTGCTAATAAAACAGCGAAAAGAGCGGCAGGAATCCACCTTTTATTTAATGTTGCAGGTGCGGTTATCTTTGGATTTATTATGTTCTTTGTATTTCTTGTTTTCCCAGAACTTGCAGCATCGCATATTAACAAAACAGAAATTTCAATTTTCCACACAATTTTTAATGTGACAAATACAATTATTTTATTCCCATTTGCATCCCTTCTTGTAAAATTATCAGGAAAACTCGTAAGAGGTAGCGAGGAAGAACAACAAGTAAAAGAAAAAGAAGAAGATATTGTATTAAAACATTTAGATGAACGTATTTTGCGTACCCCATCATTAGCCGTTGAAAATGCAGTAGAAGAAGTGGTACGCATGGGCGAAATTGTTCTTGAAAGTACAAAAGAAGTTATGGATATTTTATGTGATAAAAAGAAAACATCAAAAGAAAATATCCAAAAGATTTTTGATAGAGAAAAAAATATTAATAAGCTAGAGACAGCCATTACAGAATATCTTGTAAAGATTAATAATCTATCGATTACAGAAGAACAACATGAATTAGTCAATCATTTATTTTATACGGTAAGTGATATGGAACGTGTTGGAGACCATGCAGAAAATTTAGCGGAATTTGCTCAATATCGACAAGAACATGATTTTACATTTTCTGACAATGGTGAATGTGAATTAAAAGAAATTTGTCAAATCGTTTATAACAGTTTTCACAATAGTATCCTTGCTAGAAAGACAGAAAATATCGAATATGTTAAAAATGTGGCAAAGTTAGAAGAGGAAGTCGATAACTTAGAAGAAGAACTTCGAGAAAAACATATTGAACGACTTTCACAAGGCAAATGTGAAGCGCAAGCAGGCGTTATTTTTCTTGATATTATAAGCAATTTAGAGCGAATTTCTGATCACGCACAAAACATCGCGGGATATGTCCGTGATGAAAAAATGGCATAATGCACAAAAGAATTAACTGAAATTATAAATTTTATGGCTTGAATTTTTTTAATAATTTCGGTATGATATAAGGGAATTAGGGATACCAATTCATGCCAGATTAATAACCACCTTATAGGGTGGATATTATAAAGTTAATATTATAACAAACTTAGGAGGAATTATCATGGCAGTAAAAGTAGCAATTAATGGTTTTGGACGTATTGGACGTCTTGCATTTAGACAAATGTTTGGAGCTGAAGGATATGAAGTAGTTGCAATCAACGATTTAACAAGTCCTAAAATGTTAGCTCATTTATTAAAATACGACTCTTCTCAAGGAAAATATGCTTTAGCTGATAAAGTTGAAGCTGGTGAAGACAGCATCACAGTTGATGGAAAAACAATCAAAATCTATGCAGAAGCAAATGCTGAAAATCTTCCATGGGGAGAAATCGGAGTAGACGTTGTTCTTGAATGTACAGGTTTCTACACATCCAAAGCAAAAGCAGAAGCTCACGTTAAAGCTGGTGCAAGAAAAGTTGTTATCTCTGCTCCTGCAGGAAATGACCTTCCTACAATCGTATTCAACGTAAACCATGACACATTAAAAGCAGAAGACACAGTAATTTCTGCAGCTTCTTGTACAACAAACTGTTTAGCACCTATGGCTGATGCATTAAACAAATATGCTCCAATTCAGTCTGGTATCATGAGCACAATTCATGCTTATACAGGAGATCAGATGACTCTTGATGGACCACAAAGAAAAGGTGATTTAAGAAGATCTCGTGCTGCAGCAGTTAATATCGTACCTAACTCTACAGGTGCTGCAAAAGCTATCGGTTTAGTTATTCCAGAATTAAACGGAAAATTAATCGGATCTGCTCAGCGTGTACCAGTTCCAACAGGTTCTACAACAATCTTAACAGCAGTTGTAAAAGGAACAGACGTAACTGTTGAAGGAATCAATGCAGCTATGAAAGCAGCAGCTAATGAATCTTACGGATACAACGAAGATGAAATCGTATCTTCTGATATCGTAGGAATGAAATTCGGTTCTTTATTCGATGCTACTCAGACAATGGTATCTAAAGTTGGCGACGACTTATATCAGGTACAAGTTGTTTCTTGGTATGACAACGAAAACAGCTACACATCTCAGATGGTAAGAACAATCAAATACTTCTCTGAATTAGCTTAATCGTTAATAGAAGAATAATTTGAATAAAAGATTCAATTCGGGGTCTGGTCTAGAAAGACCAGACCCTATTTTCGTAAGGAGGAAAAATCCAATGCTTAGTAAAAAAACAGTTGATGATTTAAAAAATGTAGCAGGTAAAAAAGTTTTAGTTCGTTGTGACTTCAATGTGCCTTTAAAAGATGGTGTGATTCAAAACTACAATCGTATCGATGGTGCACTTCCAACAATTAAAAAATTATTAGAACAAGGTTGCAAAGTAATTCTTTGCTCTCACTTAGGAAAACCAAAGGGAGAACCATTACCAGAAATGTCTTTAGCACCAGTTGCAAAAGCATTAACAGAACGTTTAGGTGTAGAAGTTAAATTTGTGGACGATCCAGTTGTAACAGGAGAAGAAACAAAAGCAGTTGCAGCTTCTTTAAAAGAAGGTGAAGTATTATTACTTCAAAATACACGTTATAGAGTGGAAGAAACAAAATACGGAAAAGATGAAAAAGCAGAAGATTACGCAAAAGAATTAGCTGCTCTTTGTGATAACGAATTGTTCGTAAACGATGCTTTCGGTACTGCTCATAGATCTCACTGCTCTAATGTTGGTGTAACAAAATACACAAAAGAAAACGTAGTTGGATACTTAATGGAAAAAGAAATCAAATTCTTAGGAGAAGCAGTTGAAAATCCTGTTCGTCCATTCGTAGCTATCTTAGGAGGAGCAAAAGTATCTGATAAAATCAACGTAATCAATAACTTACTTGAAAAAGTGGATACATTAATCATCGGTGGAGGTATGGCTTATACTTTCGCAAAAGCACAGGGACATGAAATCGGTAATTCTTTATTAGAAGCTGATAAAATGGATTATGCTTTAGAAATGATTAAAAAAGCAGAAGAAAAAGGTGTAAAATTATTACTTCCTATCGACAATGTAGCTGGTAAAGAATTCTCTAATGATACAGAAACACAAATTTGTGGAGAAGATATTCCAGAAGGTTGGTCAGGATTTGATATCGGACCTAAATCTGTTGCATTATTTAAAGAAGCATTAGAAGGTGCTAAAACAGTTGTATGGAATGGACCAATGGGTGTATTCGAATTTGAAAACTTCGCAAATGGTACATTAGAAATTTGCCGTGCAGTTGCTGATTTAAAAGATGCTACAACAGTTGTTGGTGGTGGAGATTCTGTAAATGCTGTAAAACGTCTTGGATTTGCTGATAAGATGACTCACATTTCTACAGGTGGTGGAGCTTCTTTAGAATTCTTAGAAGGAAAAGAATTACCAGGTGTTGCAGCTGCTGATAATAAATAATCAATTAGCAAGATAGTGTTTTAAAATAGGGAATAGAGAATAGCAATTGGCTATTCTCTGTTCTTAAAATTAGTAATTTACATGGAAGGTATAAGTTAAGAAGAAATGCTAACATTTCTATTTGACACCATCTATGTATGTGAAAAGCTCGTACAGCGTGCTTTTCATCGTTGATAAAGTGGGAAGAAAGAGGGATACACACATGCGTAAAAAAATTATTGCAGGAAACTGGAAAATGAATATGACTCCAAGTGAGGCTGTTAAATTAGTAAATGAATTAAAACCGTTAGTAGCGAATGAAGAAGTTGATGTTGTATTTTGTGTACCAGCAATCGACATTATTCCAGCTATGGAAGCTGCCAAAGGTTCTAATATTAATATCGGTGCTGAAAATATGTACTTTGAAGATAAAGGAGCTTTCACTGGTGAAATCTCTCCAGCTATGTTAACTGATGTTGGAGTAAAATATGTTGTTCTTGGACATTCTGAAAGAAGAGAATACTTCGCAGAAACAGATGAGACAGTAAATAAAAAAGTGAAAAAAGCATTCGAATACGGTATTACACCAATTATCTGCTGTGGAGAATCTTTAGCACAGAGAGAACAAGGGGTAACAATCGACTTTATTCGTCAACAGATTAAAATTGCATTTTTAGATGTAACAGCAGAACAAGCAAAAACAGCTGTTATTGCATATGAACCAATTTGGGCGATTGGAACAGGAAAGGTCGCTACAACAGAACAAGCACAAGAAGTTTGTAAAGCAATTCGTGAATGTATCGCTGAAATTTATGATGATGCAACAGCCGAAGCAATTCGTATTCAATATGGCGGTTCTGTATCTGCGGCTTCTGCACCAGAATTATTTGCTCAGCCAGATATTGATGGTGGATTAGTTGGTGGAGCATCTTTAAAACCAGACTTCGGTTCTATTGTAAATTATAACAAATAATTTTTTATAATCGCATAACTTAAAAAGCCAGCTATTTAGCAGAAATCTTAGGATTTAAGCATATAGGTGGCTTTTTTATTTTGTTGTTTTATGTTATTAATTTCTATTCTATGTAGTCGGATTCGATTGTC
>UQVN01000221.1 GCA_900544525.1 uncultured Eubacteriales bacterium | reverse complement strand
TTTTCCTTGTAAAACAACGATTGATTCGTTTAAAGTAGCCAAATTAAAAATTGTATCCAAAATTGTCTTATATCTTGCATTGTCAATACATTGATCTACAAATACCGAATCAACTGATATGTATTCTGTCGGGAAATCTAATAAAATCTTAAACGAATCTAATTCTTCTCCAAAATCTCCTAACATAAATTTCAGCCCCGCTGCCTTCGCTTCTATAAAATTTAAATGAGCTTCTTCATATCCTTTCAACTTTGACATCTCTATAATCTTAAAGAGCACTCGTTCCTTTGGACAATGATTCCTCTGCAATATCCTCGGCACTCTTTTCATAAAAGTACCTTTCTCTAAAAGTCCAATCGGAAGGTTGATGCATAAAATATAATTTTCACTCCCTTTCACAAATGTAAAATATTTTTTTAGTATCTCGTCAATAAGACTTTCATAGATTCCTTCATCCACATATCTTGTAATTTCTTGTTCTTTCTCAATCAAAAATTTACGCAAATTTTCGGATAATGTAGTCAAATTATAATTTGGCTCTAAGATTTCTTTTTCTTCTTTTAAATTTCTTTTTGTATAACGTTCTAAATTGATTAAGTTTGCATCATGTTTAATATACCATTGAAATTCTTTTACATAAAACTGCTCAAAAGAATTCCGATCAAGCATTCCTGCCTCATAGATCATATGTCCATGTTTCCCATTATGCTTTGCTTTATATAAAGCAATATCCGCATATTTAAATAAAGTATTATATTCTATACTTTCTCCATTAGTAGAAGCAATCCCAATGCTGTACGTTACATAAAATTCATGTCCTCCAATGTAAATAGGCTCCTTTGTAAAATTCATAATCTTTTGAATACAAAAATTAATTCTTTCTCTTTCACACGTCTTCAAAAGCAAAACAAATTCATCGCCTCCACAACGAGAAGCATAATCTTCTTCATGTAACAATCCAATTAAACATTTTGCAACTCTTTTAATCACCAAATCCCCTGCATCATGACCATAAATATCATTGATCGTTTTAAAATCATCAATATCAATAATAAATAGCGTCATATCAAAGTTCTCTTTTCCAAGAGCCCTTTGCTCTTTATAATAATTTTCAAACATCGTTCGGTTAGGCAAAGCAGTCAAAGCATCATTTTGCTTCATCAAATCTTCACTTACCTGCATGATACTAATAATCTTTTTCTCATGATCTAAAATTGGCACAAGATAATTTTTCTCGTGTCCAACAATAATATCTTCTTCTTCTTGAAAACGTGTTTCATAACTAACAACTTGTCCTGATAAAGCCTTTTTCCAAATTTCTCGGAAGTTCTGTCCAATAATACGTCCTCCAACAACACATTCTAACAGATTCCCTTCGATTGGCTCTTCATTTAAGTATTCGCAATTCAATACTTCAGTATTTACATAGTCAATCTTTTGATCGGATGAATTAGCAATCATAATCTTATTCGGAATATGATCTAAAATCCACAATAATTTCTCCATTTGATATTGAATTGACTTTTTCTCTGTAATATCCATAATAACAACGTAGAACGCATCATGTTCCTTTTCGTAAACAGCAGTATCATGAATCCACATAACCGTTCCATCTTTTCTTCTCATACGGTATTCATAATCTAAATGCTCTCCTAGCTCTACTGCCTTTTTTACTTTTACTAAAATATCTGGAACACTATCGATAACCATCTCTGCAAAGCGATTATGGAATAGCTGTTCTACTTCTTCTCTTGTATAGCCAATCATTTCAAAGAAATAATCATTTGAATATAAAATTGTCGAATGAGGATCATTCTTACAAAATAAAAGTCCCGCATCCACATTGGAAATCAACTTTGTAATCATAGAATAATTCATCTTATCTATCATCTTATAAACCCACTTTTTCTCCTTTATCCTTTATTCAGCATCCCCTTCGATCAGATTATACTGTATTCTAAAAAAAATTTCAAATTCTGTCCAATAAAAATTTTATAAAATTCAAATTTTTATCACTTGGAACTCCCCTTATTATTTCATCGTTTATCCTGTGTATATAAAAAGAATAAAACAATAAAACTACAAAGATTTTCTCATACCTTATCCTCTTTTTCCAAAGAAAAAAGATCTTTGAATTTCGCATTTTATAGCTAACATTCAAAGATCTTTTTTGAGAAACAAACTTTTACGTTTTAATCAATTATAGTTTAATTATAATTGTTCTCCATTTGCCATTGCTTCTTCTTGACGTCTAATCATTTCTTTTACCATATAGCCGCCAACACTACCATTTTGATAAGAAGTTAAATCTCCGTTGTATCCCTGTTTTAATGGAACACCGATTTCATTTGCTACTTCCATTTTAAAACGTTCTAATGCACCTTTTGCCTGTGGAACTTCTACTCTGTTTGAACTTCTACTCATAATAAAACGCCTCCTGTTCAATTTTTTGCTTTCGCAATGTTTACTGTGACAGATATAGTACGAAACAAACTCTTTTTTAAAAGTCTTTGTTTTGACTACACGGTTATTATGTGCAAGGATAACATTATTACGCTAGTAATTTTTAACAACAAAAAATCAAAAATGGTATCTCTTTATTCTCCTTTCATTCGGAGTAATCGCATAGCATTTAAAATTGCAATAACAGACACTCCAACATCTGCAAAAACAGCTTCCCACATATTCGCATTTCCAAGTGCTGCAAGAATCAATACAAGTGCCTTAATACCTAGCGCGATTACAATATTTTGTTTTACAATTGTAATTGTCTTCCCTGCAATCTTACGAGCAGTTACAATTTTTGATGGCTTATCATCCATAATAACAACATCAGCGGCTTCAATTGCAGCATCAGAACCAAGACCACCCATAGCAACTCCAACATCTGCTCTTGCTAATACTGGTGCGTCATTCATTCCATCACCAACAAATGCTAATTTCTGTTTTCCATTGTTTTTTTCTAACCAATGTTCTACTTGTTCTGCTTTATCCGCTGGTAACAGTTCCGTATAAACGTAATCCATACCAAGTTCTTTTGCTACCGCTTCTCCTGTCTGCTTTAAATCTCCAGTCAACATTACCGTTGTACATCTTTGAGCTTTTAAAGCTTCCATTGTCTGTTTTGCATCTTTTTTTAACTCATCGCCAATAACAAGCGTTCCACAAAAAGCCCCATCTTTTGCCACATAGACAATGGTTCCGATTTCTTTACTTTCTATATAAGAAATATGATTTTTTTCCATGAGACGTCGATTTCCAACAAGAACTTCACTATTATCAATCGTAGCTATTGTTCCAAAACCTGCATGCTCTTCATATTTTGTTACACGAGAACGCTCAATTTCTTTTCCATATGCCGTTTTAATCGAAACACCAATTGGATGACTACTATCCATTTCCCCATAAGCAGCATAATATAATAACTCTTCTTCTGAAAATCCCTTTTGAGGAATCATGGAGAGAACACGGAAGCTTCCTTTTGTCAATGTTCCTGTTTTATCAAACATGAAAATATTCGTATGGGCTAATAACTCTAAATAATTACTTCCTTTCACTAAAATTCCTTGTCTAGAAGCGGCACCAATTCCTCCAAAAAAACTAAGAGGAACAGAAATAACAAGCGCACATGGACAAGACACAACAAGAAAAATTAACGCTCGATGAATCCAGTTTGCAAAATCATAGCTTCCTAATACAACTGGTGGTAAAAAGGCTAATACTAATGCGGCAATTACGACAGCTGGTGTATAATATCTTGCAAATCGAGTAATAAAATTCTCGCTTTTTGCTTTTTTAGAACTAGCATTTTCTACCAATTCTAAAATTTTTGCTACCGTTGAATCCTGAAATTCCTTTGTAACTTCTACTGTAATTGTTCCGCTTTGATTGACACATCCACTTAATGCCATCTCTCCCACTTTAATCTTTCTTGGAACTGGCTCTCCTGTTAACATAGAAGTGTCAAGCATAGAACTTCCTTCGATTACTGTTCCGTCAAGCGGAATTTTTTCACCAGGACGAATTAAAATTTTATCTCCAATGCTAACTTCTTCTGGCATCACAGTTTTTACTTCACCATCTACAATAATATGCGCTTCTTCTGGATACATTGCCATTAAAGAACTAATGGATTTTCTAGAACGTTCAACGGCAACACTTTGAAATAACTCTCCGACTTGATAAAATAACATAACAGCTACTGCTTCTGGATATTCCCTTGTAGCAATCGCTCCAATTGTAGCAAGTGCCATTAAAAAGTTTTCATCAAACACTTGCCCTTTTCTTATATTTCTTATAGCACGCAGTAAAACATCATATCCTGCTAGCAAATAAGATCCCATTAACGTTATTATTTCTAAAATTTCTAGGTTTGGTTGTGCTCGAAAAATCAATCCAACGATATAAAGACAACCACTACCTATTAAACGTTTTAGCATTTTTTTTTGCTTTTTCGTCATAGTCATTATCCTCCTCATAATGCCACTTGATTGCATTTTTTTCTATTTCATGTTAGACTATATACGATAATTTCTAATTCATATTATCAAACCATGAGAAGTGCACTTTGCAAGCTTCTCACGTTCGCGGACAGTCGCCATATGGGAGCATAAATGCTCCCATATAGCTCCCTGTCTTCGCGTAAAACAAAGAAGAGCTCTCTTATCACCGAATTAACAGCCAACTAATTTCACGATAAGAGAGTTCTTCTTTTCTAATCTCATTATCGTAAAATACAACAATCTCCATCAACTTTTTGACATGCCTTTTGCGCTTTATCAAGAATTTCTTCTAGTCTTGTTTCATCAAATTCCATTGTTAATCTCTGTGTCATAAAACTAATTGTAGCTTTTTCGACCCCATCAATTTTATTGATTGCATCTTCCATTTTTGCTGCGCAATTTGCACAATCAACGTTTTCCATTCTAAATACTTTTTTCATCGTCTTTTCCTCTCTTTCAACATCTATCTTCTAATATATGTTCCATTCCTTGGTTTACAATCGTTCTTACATGATCATCTGCCAAAGAATAAAAAACTACTTTTCCTTCTCTTCTTGCCTTCACAAGTTTCGACTGCTTTAACACTCGAAGTTGGTGTGAAATAGCAGACTGGCTCATATTCAATAATTGAGCAATATCGCACACACACATTTCGGAGGCAAAAAGCACATACATAATCTTCATTCTCGTACTATCACCGAATACCTTATATAATTCTGCTAAATCATATAATACTTCTTCATCAGGCATCTGCTCTTGTACCTTTTGGATAATCTCTTCATGAATCGACAGAAATTCACAACATTCAATTTTCTCTTTTTCCACTCAAGTTCTCCTTTCTCCTATTTTAAACATAAGACTTTTTTCTTCTAATAGTCAACAAGTCTTAACTTCTATATATGAACAACTATTCATATGTTCATTATATCATTTATGTATAAAAAGTCAACTATATTTTTTATACTTTTTATTTTTTATTTATTTTTTTGCCTCTATGATTCAATTATTTT
>UQVN01000220.1 GCA_900544525.1 uncultured Eubacteriales bacterium | reverse complement strand
ATAGAGTAAAAAAGGAAAAAAATTCATAGAATTGAAATAGATTTGTAAAAGAAAAGGAATAAAAAATTAAAAAATAGCATATAGTGAATAATAAAATAGCGAAAAAGGAGTGACTATATGCTCAAAAAGCTTTTACAAAATCAAAAATTATGGAAGAGGGGCTATCGGGTATTAACAATTAGTACAGTTGTGGTAGCTCTTTTTCTTATTATATTAGAAGGAGAAATGACAGGCGTTCAAGGAAGAGAAAAAGAGGCTATTCCAATTCCGCAAAGACGAACAGCAGGAAAACCTAATACAGAAGTAGGAGAAGAAATCCATCGATTGGAAGGAAAAAAACGAAAAACAACGAGAGCGGCATATCGACAAACGATTTCAAAAAAAGAATACCGTATCTTATTGAGAATTGTAGAAGCCGAAACGACTGGCCAAGATGTAAAGAGCAAACAAATTGTGGCTAATGTAATTTTAAATCGTGTGAAAAGTAAACAATTTCCAGACACTATTGAACAAGTTGTTTTTCAAAGAAGTCGTTCTTGTACCCAGTTTTCACCAATTGCAGATGGGAGATATTATTCTGTTGTCATTACTGAGGAAACAAGACAAGGGGTAAAACAAGCGCTATTAGGACAAGATGATTCAAAAGGAGCGCTTTATTTTGCCAATCGAAAATATTCTACAGAAGACAATATGAGATGGTTCGATAACAATTTAGAATATTTATTTTCCTATGGAGGCCATGAATTTTTCAAAGAACGCAATTGATAGTTATCCAAAAAAAGGAAAAATCTTTATATATTCTTCACAAAAAACATCGTTTTATATACACAAACTTAACAGATAGTTTGTTATAATGAAAATAGTCAAATGATGATTTGACACCCCTATCCTAATAAAGAGAACCCTCTTTTGAAAAATTCCCATAAGGACCAATCATACCCACTGGTCTTTATGGGATTTTTTCTATACAAAAATAGGATTTTATACCATAGTAAAAATACAAAAGGCAGTAAAAATATAAAAAGGCTAGAACATTATAGATAACTAGGGGGAAGGGATTGGAACACACAAAGGGAATATTCCAAAAAATAGGAGAAAAAGAAGGAATAAAAAAAGAATATCAGATACTAGAACAGGGACTAAAACAGCAAAATGCTTATTTTCCGAAAGTTTATCGATATGAAGAATTAGAAAATAAAGCTTTTATTTTAATGGAAAAAATACGAAGGGAAACTTTATTAGAACTTAGTAATAAAAGACAATTAAAACGGGAAGAGTGGCTCTACTGGTTAAAAGAAACAGCAAAAGGAATTTCTTATTTGCATAGTCAGCGTCCAGCAATTCTTTGGTGTGATTGTAAACCAGAAAATTTGATGATCGACAAAGAAGGACATATTTATTTAATCGATTTTAATCATGCGTGTTTTTTATTAAAAGAAGCACCAGCAATTAGTTATGGAACAAAAAGCTATTGTGCGCCAGAACAGGTAGGGGGAGAATCATTAGATGAGAGAACGGATATTTACGGATTTGGCGCTACTTTTTTACAAATGCCCATGAAATGGCATTGGTTTTCTATACAAAAAATTTTAAAGAAATGTGTGGCAAAAAGGCCCGAGCATCGATTTCAAACGATGGAAGAATTATTATATGAGTTAAAGAAACTGTAAGGATTGGAACGTTGACGCTCTTTCAATTCCGTGATATATTTTCATAGAACAGATTAGGATTAAAAATTATAAGAAGGTGATAAAATGGCAATTGATACAAAAGCTGTGGAGGAACATATTCGAGGGCTTTTGATTGCACTTGGTGATGATCCAGAACGAGAGGGGCTAAAAGAGACTCCAAAGCGTGTGGCAAAAATGTATGAAGAAGTATTTGAAGGAATGAATTATAGCAATCACGAAATTGCGCAGATGTTTTCTAAAATGTTTGAACAAGAGGATGAGAGCGCGGGGAAAGATATAGTTCTTGTAAGGGATATTGATATTTTTAGTTATTGTGAGCATCATTTGGCCCTTATGTATGATATGAAAGTATCAGTAGCATATATTCCAAATGGACAAGTAATTGGTCTTAGTAAAATTGCTCGTATGGCAGAGATGGTTGCAAAGCGACTACAATTACAAGAACGAATAGGAACGGATTTAGCAGAAGTGATGATGGAAGCGACCAAGTCACAAGATGTGGCAGTTATTATCAAAGGATGCCATAGCTGTATGAGCGCAAGAGGGATTAAAAAATCAGCGGCAACGACTGTAACAACTACGTTCCGCGGTCGATTTGAGAAAGAGGAAGCATTGAAAAATCAGCTCTATATGATGTTAGCACAAGGAAGATAAAAAGAGTAAAGGAGCAATCGATGAGAGAAAAACTAGGGAATAAAATTGTTGTAATTATGTCGTTTGTTTGCATTATTGCATTAATTGCTGTTGGCGTGCTTTCAGTCAAACTAATTGAGGCGAAAAAGGAGCCAACAGTGACGACTTCAGTGATCACAAGTCAACTTCAAAATATGAGTGATTTAACAACAAGCCAGTTACAATATCGCGGAATGATTCGTTATGAAGAAGGAACGATTACTTTCATCAATAAGAAAAGTTATACGATGCTTTATGATGCTAGTGTTAAAGCAGGAATTGATATGGAGCAAGCAAAGATTCAGGTGACAAGGAAGAAAGTGAAGGTAACTCTTCCAAAGGCAAAAATACAAGATATTGTAATTAATCCAGATACATTAGAATTTTATGATGAAAAAAATAGTCTATTTAATTGGGATGATAAACAAGATACTGTGAAAGCATTACAATTGGCAAAAGAAGATGCAACATCAAGAATCGATGAGACGGAATTATTAAAACAAGCAGAACAACAAGCAGAACTTTTAATCAAAAATCTAGTATATCCTATGACAGTAAATGGAAATTACGAAGTAGAAATCACATTTTCTTAATAGATGGAATTTAGAAAAGGGACTGCTTAGAGAAGGATAAAAAGAAAGAGAAGAAATGAGAGGTGTTTTCAATGGCAGAAAATAAAACGAATGTAATGCGAATTTTGGATAAAAAGAAAATTCCATATACTATGTATACATATGACTGTGAGGATGGAATTGATGGAGTTTCTGTTGCGAAAAAACTTGGCCAGCCATTAGAGCAAGTGTTTAAAACTCTTGTAACACAAGGGAAGAGCAAACAGTATTTTGTATTTGTTATTCCAGTAGCAGAGGAATTAAATTTAAAAGCAGCTGCAAAATCCGTTGGTGAAAAATCAGTAGAGATGCTTCATGTAAAGGATTTAAATAGTGTAACCGGTTATATTCGTGGAGGCTGTAGTCCAATTGGCATGAAGAAACAGTTTCAGACAGTGATTCATAAATCCGCAGAAGAACAAAAGACAATGATTGTCAGTGGTGGAAAAATTGGATATCAAGTAGAGATAGAACCAACTGCGTTGGCAGACTTAATTCGAGCAAAATTTGAAGATATTATTATGTAATCTGTAAAAAGAAAAACGGTGAGAAACACATAAAAAGGTTTCTCATCGTTTTTTTTATGATAGGAAATTTCGTTTCCTATTACTTTAAAGTAAATAATACTTTGTCTTCTTCTTCAATAGTAATTGTTCCATTTTCGAAACGAATTGTTGTAATACTACAGTTTTGAGGGACACCTTTGCCCCAAAAGTGAGTCATATCGTAGTTATGTAACTCGGCAAGAATGGCACAAATGATGGTGCCATGAGCAGTTGCTAGAATAATGTCATCTTTCCATTCTGTTTTATTTACCAATTTGTTTAGAAAACGGCGAGCACGCTTTCTTAACATCTCTAAAGATTCCCCATTTGGTGGGGCTACATATTGTTCTGGGTGATGGAAGAAGTCATCATAAAATTCAGGATTTGGTATGACAATTGGTTCGCCAGTTGCGCAGTAACCTTCATAATCACCAAAGGAAATCTCCATAAGATCTGGTTCTTTTTCGATTGGAATGGGACGATTTTCTAAAATCAGTTCACATGTTTTATAAGCTCTTTTCAAAGGACTGGATAAGGCTCTTGTGAAGGGAACACTTTTTAATTGTTCCCCTGTAAGTTTTGCGGTCATCATTCCATGGTCATTTAATGGAATGTCAGATTGTCCTTGAAGTCTTCTTATAAGATTCCAGTCGGTTTGTCCGTGACGTGTTAAATATAATAGCATAAAAATCTCCTCTGTGTTTTATAAATAAAGTTCGAATATGCTATGGAATTAGAAAAATTGTTTTAAATCGTTTGTTACTCGTTTTAAGTCCTCACGAATGGATAGTTTTTGAGGACAGACAGTCTCACATTTTCCACATTGCACACAAAGATCCGCCCTTGCTTCTGCTGGCAAAGATATTTCGATTTTATTTTTTATAAGTTCTTGATTTCCATACATATGATAGTGATTCCAAATGGAGAAGTTTTGTGGAATATTGACGCCGGCTGGACATGGCATACAGTATTTACAAGAAGTACATCCATTTTGTAAACGGCTCTTAATCGTAGCCGTTACTTCAAGAACTGCTTCTTGCTCTCTTTGGCTCAATGGCTCAAAAGTTTCAAAGGTAGAAAGATTGTCTTTTACTTGTTCCATTGTAGACATTCCGCTTAAAATAACTTTTACATTTGGAAGGGTTCCAACATATCGAAGTGCCCAAGAAGAAATACTTTTTTCAGGGCGAATGTTTTTAAAAATTGTGCTAATATCATCTGGAAGAACGGCAAGAGAACCACCTTTTACAGGTTCCATAATAATAAGAGGGATTCCTAGTCGCTCGGTAAGTTCATATCCTTTTAATCCTGCTTGTTCTTCGGTATCCATATAATTTAATTGAATTTGGCAAAAATCCCAAGGATAATAGGAAATAATCTCTTCAAACACTTCATAATCATCGTGAAAAGAAAATCCTAAAAATCGAATTTTTCCTTCTTCTTTTAAGGAATGGAGGTATTCCACTACGCCAAGCTCTCGAACTTTTTTCCAAGTATCTTTATTCAGTGCATGAAGAAGATAAAAATCAAAAAAATCTTTATCCAATCGTTTTCTCTGGTTTTCAAACATTTCTTTTGCATAATCGATGGAATCTAAATCCCAACAAGGGAGCTTTGTCGCTAAGTAATAAGAATCTCTAGGGTATTTCTTTAATACTTTTCCAACAAAAGGCTCACTTGTTTTTTGGTGGTATGGGTATGCAGTATCAATGTAGTTAACACCATGAGAAATGGCATAATCAAGCATTTTTTCTGCTTCCACTTCGTCAATCTCCCCTGTTTTGGTTGTAGGAAAGCGCATACAACCAAAGCCAAGAAGAGAAGTTTCTATGCCAAGTTTATCAAAATTTCTTTTTTCCATAATGGTCACTCCTATCCATTCGTTTTTTGAAAAATAGGTCATATAAGAAAATTGTTATTTCTATATGACGATTCGGTTGATAAAAGACAAATAGTCTTTTGAAAATATAATATAAGAAAATATTTTCTAAAAACA
>UQVN01000219.1 GCA_900544525.1 uncultured Eubacteriales bacterium | reverse complement strand
TTAAGAGACAATGGTGCAGAAAAAGTATATGGAATTGATGAAATTTTAACTGCAAGCGTTGATGGAAGCGGATATAATGATAAATACGGTTTATTAGGATCTAATAAAGCAACAGAAGAAACAGTAAAATTATTCCCAATTAACTGTGAATCTTTTGTAGAAGCCGTTCAAAAAGAAATGATTGAAAAAACTGGAAAACAAGTAGAAGTCATGGTTTATGGCGACGGCGCGTTTAAAGATCCAGTTGGTAAAATCTGGGAGCTTGCGGATCCAGTCGTATCCCCAGCTTATACAAAAGGATTAGACGGAACACCAAATGAAGTAAAATTAAAATATTTAGCGGATAATGACTTTGCAGGATTAGAAGGCGAAGAATTAAAAGAAGCAATTAAAGGATATATTAAAGAAAAAGATGAAAATGCAACAAGTCTTGTAGGACAGATGGTAACACAGGGGACAACTCCTAGACGTCTTACAGATTTGATTGGTTCTTTAGCTGACTTAACAAGTGGAAGTGGAGATAAAGGAACACCTATCATCTATATCCAAGGTTATTTCGATAACTATACAAAATAATAGGATAAAAAAAGGAATTGGTAATTTTTACCAATTCCTTTTTTGTACTTATAATTTATTTAGAATCCGATTTGTTTACACGAAAAACGTGTTGTTTTAATGCTTCAAAACTTTCTGTACTAATAACGTGTTCCATTCGACAAGCGTCCTCTAAAGCTGTCTCTCTTGATACACCTAATTCCATAAGCCAGTTGGAGAGCAGTGTATGACGTTCATAAATTCTTCTTGCAATTTCTAATCCCTTATCTGTTAAGTCAATAGAACCGCAATCATTGACTGTTACATAGCCATCTTCTCTTAAATGCTTCATGGCAACGCTGACACTTGGTTTGGAAAAGCCTAACTCGTTGACAATGTCAATGGAACGAACGTTTCCTTTTGATTTTCTTAACATTAAAATGGTTTCTAAATAGTTTTCAGCAGATTCTTGAATTTTCATTACAAAACCCTTTCAGCATTTAATCTTTTTTTTGTCCATTTTTAAATGATGGTCTTATTATAACATATTTAAAAACATATTTTCAAGCTAGGCTTTTTAATTTTCAAGAAAATTGGTGAAAAAATGAAAAAATTCCTTGACAAATAGGTTAGTAAGTGCTAACTTTAATATGTAATTAGCTATGGCTAACTAATGAATACAGAAGAAAGGAAGTGTGAGTATGCCTTTGTCAATGGCAATACCAGGAGAAGTGAACTGTATTAAGAGAGTCGGTGGAAGAGAAGATACAAGACGCTTTTTAGAAACACTTGGCTTTGTAGTTGGTGGCGAAGTGATTTTAATTTCCAAAAATGGAGGAAATGTAATCGTCAATGTAAAAGATTCAAGAGTAGCTATTAGTCAAGAGATGGCGAGTAAGATTATGATATAATCACAAGAAATTTTTATAATTTTTTGTGATTATTTGTGCGGTTCAATAAAAAAGAGAACGAAAATAAAAAATTGGAAAGAGACGATTGCCCACGAACAAAAAGGCGATGTTATCTTTTAATTTTATAAAATCTAAAAAATATGGGAAAGGAGAAAAGGCGATGAATACATTAAAGGAAGCGAAATGCGGTACTACAGTGAAAGTAGTAAAACTCCATGGTGAAGGAGCGATAAAACGTCGTATTATGGATATGGGAATTACAAAAGGTGTTGAAGTTTTTATTCGTAAAGTTGCACCTCTTGGAGATCCGATTGAAGTAAATGTACGTGGATATGAATTATCTCTACGAAAAGCAGATGCAGAGATGATTGAAGTACAATAAACAACCGATAATGTTTATAATAGGAATCTGGAAACAGGTTCTTTTATAAAGATAGAGGGTTAGAATTGGCTAACTGTAAGTTGCCACTAACGAAATGGGAGGAAACAAAGAGATGTCAATTAAAATTGCACTTGCCGGAAACCCAAACTGTGGGAAGACGACATTATTTAATGCTTTAACAGGCGCTAATCAGTTTGTAGGAAACTGGCCTGGAGTAACGGTAGAAAAGAAAGAGGGAAAATTAAAAGGTCATAAAGATGTCATTATTACAGACCTTCCAGGAATTTATTCTCTTTCTCCATACACCCTAGAAGAAGTAGTTGCGAGAAATTACTTACTCAATGAACAACCAGATGCTATTTTAAATATTGTAGATGGTACGAATTTAGAGCGTAACCTTTATTTGTCCACACAGCTTATGGAACTTGGAATTCCAGTTGTGATGGCAGTGAATATGATGGATGTTGTACAAAAAAATGGAGATCAAGTTCACATTAATGAACTTGAGAAGAAGCTTGGTTGTCCAGTCATTGAAATTTCAGCCTTAAAAGGAACAAATGTAATGAAAGCGGCGGAAAAAGCCATTTCCATTGCCAGTGCAAAACGTTCTGTTCCTGTACATAAATTTGATGAAGAAGTAGAACAGACGTTAGAACTTATCGAAGATAAAATTCCTAATATAGCGGAAGAAAAGAGACGTTTCTTTGCAATTAAGTTATTTGAACGTGATAGCAAGATTATAGAACAATTAACGAGTCCTGTTGATGTGGAAGCGATTATCACTTCTTTAGAAGATAAGTTAGATGATGATTCTGAAAGTATTATTACAAATGAACGTTACACTTATATTTCATCCATTATTGAAAAATGTTGTACCAAAAATAGCAAAGGAAAGATGACAACATCGGATAAAATCGACCAGATCGTAACAAACCGTTTCCTTGCCCTTCCAATCTTTGCAGTTATTATGGGACTTGTATATTACATTTCCATTTCAACCGTTGGTACTATGGCAACAGACTGGACAAATGATGTATTGTTCGGTGAAATTGTTCCAAATGCCGTGGATAGCTTTTTAAACGCTGTTAACTGCGCACCTTGGCTTGCTAGTTTAATTCAAGATGGTATTGTAGCTGGTGTTGGTGCAGTTCTTGGATTCGTACCACAGATGTTAGTATTGTTCTTCTTTTTAGCAATTCTTGAATCTTGTGGATATATGGCACGTATCGCCTTTATTATGGACCGTATTTTCCGTAGATTTGGTTTATCAGGAAAATCTTTTATTCCAATGTTAATCGGTACAGGATGTGGAGTTCCAGGCGTTATGGCATCTAGAACAATTGAAAATGACCGTGACCGTAAGATGACAATTATGACAACCACATTTATTCCTTGTAGTGCAAAGCTACCAATTATCGCTTTAATCGCAGGAGCGCTTTTTGATGGAGCATGGTGGGTTGCACCAAGTGCTTACTTCGTAGGTGTTGCAGCCATTATTATTTCAGGTATTATTTTAAAGAAAACAAAAATGTTTTCTGGAGATCCAGCTCCATTCGTTATGGAGTTACCAGCGTACCATATGCCTACAGTTATGAACGTTTTAAGAAGTATGTGGGAACGTGGCTGGTCCTTTATTAAAAAAGCAGGAACTATTATCCTTTTATCTTCTATCTTTGTATGGTTTACATCAAAGGTAGGTATCGTAGATGGACACATTGGAATGGTAGAGGATTTATCCGATGGATTCCTTGCAAAAATCGGTAGTGCTATCGCTTGGATCTTTGCTCCTCTTGGATTTGGAGATTGGAGAGCTACTGTGGCAGCAATTACAGGTCTTGTTGCAAAAGAAAATGTTGTTCAAACATTCGGTATTTTATATCACTTTAGTGAAGTTACAGAAGATGGCCAAGAAGTATGGGGAATGTTGGCTTCTAGTTATACAACAGTTGCTGCTTATGCATTCTTAGTATTTAACTTATTATGTGCACCTTGTTTTGCAGCCATCGGAGCTATTCGTCGTGAGATGAATAATGCAAAATGGACATGGTTTGCAATTGGATATCAATGTATCTTCGCTTATGCAATCGCACTTTGCATTTATCAAATCGGAACATTAATTACAACAGGTTCCTTTGGAATCTTTACGGTAGTCGCTTTTGCAATTATTGCTTTCTTAATTTATATGATTGTTCGTCCACAGAAAGAAAACAATACTCTGAAAACAAAAGTAGGAATTGGTGCAAGAGCATAAGAATATAAAGGAGGTATGGCATGGGAACATTATTTGTAGGACTGATTCTTCTTCTTATCGTTGGATTAATTATAAGAAGTATGAGAAAAGATAAGAAAAATGGAAAAGGTGGCTGTGGCTGTGGTTGCAGTAGTTGTGCTAGCGCTTCCTTATGCCATGGCAACCATAAAAACTCTTAAGTAAATAAAAATACAGAAAAAAGACTGTTGTTTTTGGAAAGTATTTCCCAAAAGCAACAGTCTTTTTCATGTTGTAAAAGATTCATTTAAGATTCAGAAGAATCGTTGATAAATCCAAAGAATGTTAGCAAGTAGATTCCACTGATTCCCACAAGGATGTAGATAATGCGGGAAATCCAAGAGAGATCTCCAAATAAAAATGACACGAGGTTAAATCGAATAAGACCAATAAGTCCCCAGTTGATGGCACCAATAATGGTGAGTGTTAAAGCGATATAGTTTAAAATTTTACTTCCCATTTATTTTGCCCTCCTTTCTCTCATAGTATTTCCGAGAAAAGGTAGAGTTATTCGAAGGTTTTTTTTTCGGTGATGAAGGAGAGAAAATTTTGTACTGCTGTGGAATTAGTTGCCGATTTATGGTGGGCAAAAGAGACGATACGTTTTGGAATAGAAAATGGAATTGGAAATTCCATCAATTCTCCAGTTTCTAGTTCTCTTGTGACAAATTCTTTGACAACCCCTGAAATGCCCATTCCAATTTTTGCAAAATCGATTAATAATTCCATATCGGTCACTTCTAAAATTGCTTTCGTTTCAATCGATAGGGAATCAAAATAGTGATCAAGATGTTGTCTTGTTACATTGGATTTATCTAGCATCATCAAATGTGCAGCGGAAAATAGATCAATTTCTCGTTCTTTGTCTGGAAAGCGCTCTTTTAAATGATTTAAGTAAGTATTGGTGCATACAAAAATATCTTCAATTTCCGCATAGGGATAAAAAGACAGCGTTTTATTGGAGGAAGGTGTAATCAGTAAGCCAAGATCTAACTGTCCATTTTCTAATAAAGAAATAGTTTCTGCCGTTGACTGGCAGTCAATTGTTATTTTAACATGGGGATATTTTTGTAAAAATTCTTTTAAAATTGGAATTAAAATAAACTTACAAAGAGTTGTTGTGACGCCGATATGAATTTCACCCATGCCAAGTTCTTGCATTTTTCTTAAACGTTCTTCCCCCTGAAAAATCGTATCAAAGGCAGACTTGGTATGCTCATAAAGAACCTGTCCTTCTGGAGTTAATTTTACCCCACGAGATGTTCGAATAAACAAAATAACGCCTAATTGTTCTTCTAGATGGCTGATGGATTTGCTAATGGCTGGTTGACTAATATAGAGTTCCTTTCCAGCATGAGAGATATTACCTGTTTTTGCAACGGTATTAAAAATTTTATAAAGTGAAAGTGTTTGTTCCATAAATAAATGACCTCTTAATAAAAAAT
>UQVN01000218.1 GCA_900544525.1 uncultured Eubacteriales bacterium | reverse complement strand
AAATTGGATGAAAAAATTTAAAAAAAACAATTGACATTTATTTAACAATAAAATACAATACGACTATGATAAAAAAATAACAATAAAGTTAAAAAAATATCAAAGGAACACAGTTTAATTTTAGTGTGTTTTATAAAGCAATTTCTTAGAACAAAAGAGGAGAAGAAGATATGGCAAAAAAAGATATGACAAAAAAAGATATGGTTTCACCTCAAATCGTAGATAGTGTGGAAGCTTTAAAAGCGAGAATGGAAGAGCTACGTCAGGCTCAAAGGGAATTTGCAACATTTACACAAGAACAAGTGGATAAGATTTTCCTTGCAGCAGCAACTGCAGCCAATAAGAATAGAATTCCATTAGCCAAGATGGCAGTGGAAGAAACCGGTATGGGAATTGTTGAAGATAAAGTAATTAAAAATCACTATGCAGCAGAATATATCTACAATGCATATAAGGATACAAAAACTTGTGGTGTTATTGAAGAAGATAAAGCATTTGGAATTAAGAAGATTGCAGAGCCAATTGGTTTAATTGCAGCAGTAATTCCAACAACAAACCCAACATCTACAGCGATTTTCAAAACATTAATTGCTTTAAAAACTAGAAATGCTATTATTATTAGTCCGCATCCACGTGCAAAGGCTTCTACAATTGCAGCAGCTAGCATTGTAAAGGAAGCGGCAGAAGCGGCAGGAGCACCAAAAGGATTAATTAGCTGGATTGATGTTCCATCATTAGAGTTAACAAATGAAGTTATGGCCAATGCTGATATTATTTTAGCAACAGGTGGCCCAGGAATGGTGAAAGCTGCTTATTCTTCTGGAAAGCCAGCTTTAGGGGTAGGTGCAGGAAATACACCAGTTATTATTGATGAAACAGCAGATATTAAGATGGCAGTATCTTCTATTATTCACTCAAAGACTTTTGATAATGGTATGATTTGTGCATCTGAACAATCTGTAACAGTATTAGAGCCTATTTATAAAGAAGTTAAGAAAGAATTTGTAGATAAAGGATGTTATTTCTTAAACAAAGACGAAATGGATAAGGTTCGTAAAACAATTATTATTGATGGTGTATTAAATGCTAAGATTGTAGGTCAATCTGCTCATACAATTGCAAAGTTAGCAGGAGTTGATGTTCCTGTTGATACTAAGATTTTAATTGGAGAAGTGGAATCTGTAGATAGTTCAGAAGAATTTGCTCATGAAAAATTATCTCCGGTTCTGGCAATGTATAAAGCAAAGACATTTGATGAAGCAATTGAAAAAGCTGAACATTTAGTTGCAGGCGGAGGATATGGTCATACAGCTTCTATTTATATAAATGTAAATGAAAGAGAAAAGTTAGAAAAGCATGCAAATGCTATGAAGACTTGTCGTATTTTAGTAAATACACCAGCAGCACAAGGTGGAATTGGTGATATTTATAACTTTAAATTAGCACCATCATTAACACTTGGTTGTGGTTCATGGGGTGGAAACTCTGTATCTGAAAACGTAGGTGTAAAACATTTAATTAATATTAAGACAGTTGCTGAGAGGAGAGAAAATATGCTTTGGTTTAGGGCACCTGAAAAGGTTTACTTTAAGAAAGGATGTCTTCCAGTAGCTCTTGATGAATTAAAAACAGTACTAGGAAAGAAGAGAGCATTTATCGTAACTGACTCCTTCTTATATATGAATGGATATACAAAACCAGTTACAGATAAATTAGATGAAATGGGTATTTCTTATGAAGTATTCTCTAATGTTCAACCAGACCCAACACTTGCAAATGCACAGGAAGGTGCTGCGGCTATGACAAGATTCCAACCAGATGTTATTTTAGCATTAGGTGGTGGTTCTGCGATGGATGCTGGTAAAATTATGTGGGTAATGTATGAACATCCAGAAGTCGATTTCCAAGACTTAGCAATGAGATTTATGGACATTCGTAAGAGAGTGTATACATTCCCTAAGATGGGAGAAAAAGCTTACTTCGTAGCTATCCCAACTTCTTCAGGAACAGGTTCAGAAGTAACACCATTTGCGGTTATTACGGATCAGGAAACAGGTGTAAAATATCCATTAGCAGATTATGAATTGCTTCCAAATATGGCGATTGTTGATGTAGATAATATGATGACTCAGCCTAAAGGATTAACAAGTGCATCTGGTGTAGACGTTTTAACTCATGCTTTAGAAGCATATGTTTCAATTTTGGCATCTGATTACACAGATGGTTTAGCATTAAAAGCAATGAAAAATGTATTTGATTACTTGCCAATCGCTTACAATGATGGTTCAAATGTAGAAGCAAGAGCAAAAATGGCAGATGCTTCTTGTATGGCAGGTATGGCATTTGCGAATGCATTCTTAGGAGTGTGTCACTCTATGGCACATAAATTAGGAGCATTCCATCACTTACCACACGGTATTGCAAATGCATTGTTAATTTCCTTAGTAGTAGAATTTAATTCAAATGATTGCCCACCTAAGATGGGTACATTCTCTCAATATGAATATCCACATACAAAAGAACGCTATGCAGAATGTGCACGTTTCTGTGGATTTGGTGGAAAGAATGATGATGAATCTGTTAAGAATTTAATTGAAAAAATTGAAGAATTAAAAGCTTCTGTTGGAGTTAGAAAATCAATTAAAGAATATGGAGTAGATGAAAGATACTTCTTGGAAACATTAGACGAAATGGTTGAGCAAGCATTTGACGATCAATGTACAGGCGCTAACCCAAGATATCCATTAATGAGCGAAATTAAGGAATTATATTTAAGAGCTTATTACGGAAAATAATTTGGTCTTCTTTTTGAACTCTGTGTCAAGTTAATTCTTGGCACGGAGTCATATCAATAAAATACTATAACCTTATGTCAAAGGAGCTACTATGCTAAGTAATTAGTATAGGGCTTCTTTTTTGTTTGGCTTTGATAGCCAGTTACTCATTATAGAGTTTCTCAAAAGAGAAATGGAATTTTGAGAAAGAAAAAACACCTAATTCATTCTGGTCTATAATAAATGTTGGAATAGTTTTTTACCCCAACATTTGTTATAAAGTCTTTTGAAATAATCATTTAAGAGTTGCTTTGATTGATCATCCAGATAGACTTGGTAAATCCGGCAATATAGTTATCCATTAGAGTAGAAACACAGTAGCAATCGTTTATCTATTAACTTCTTTGGCTTATTATATTTTAGATAGAAAAGAGGCACAAGAGATTAATCAGAAATTAAATGAGAAGTATCATGATGACGGCGGGGAATAACAGTAGAATAATACGATAGAAATAGTTCCCTAATACATAAAAATGATAGGAATTAGATGTATATTTTATTATAATCGCATGCTTTCATGTAAGGAGTGAACCTACATGAAAACGAAAGAGAAAAGAATACTTTTCAATATCATCTTAGCAATAGAGTTATTTCCATTTGCAATTTTAAAAAATAATTATTTCATTTTGGTTTTTTGTGGTATGATAGAAAGAAAGCCTTTACAAAGAATCGTATAGGATATGATTTCTTGAAAAAATAAGGACGTTCCATGATTTTGATGGAAACGTTTTGTAAAATTTCAATTCGATTTCCATTTTCAAGAAGGATTTCGTAAAGGAATTGGGAAGGAGTAAAAAATGAGTAAAATTGTAATTATTGGTGCGGGACATGTAGGTTCTATGTGTGCACTAAATTTAGCACAGATTGGGATTTGTGATGAGATTGTACTAATTGATATTGTAGAAGGAAAAGCAGATGCACAAGCAAAAGATGTGGCGGATGCTACGGTATTTATGAGTAGAACTCCGGTAGTAAGAGCAGGTGGATATGAAGATTGTAATGACGCAGATATCATTGTCAATGCTGTTGGAATGTCAAGAAAGAAAGGTCAAACTCGTCTTGATATGTTAGATGATAGCATCCATATGATGAAGGATGTCATTGAGAAATTAAATCAGACAAAGTTTTCAGGTTATTTTATTTCTATTACAAATCCATGTGATGTCATTGTAAATTATGCGAGAAAGCATTTAGACTTGCCAAAGAATAGGATTTTTGGAACAGGAACGTCTTTGGATACGGCTCGTCTTAAATTAACATTACATCGTTTAACAGGGGTTGCAGTTAATTCCATTCAATGTTTTGCATTAGGAGAACATGGGGATTCTTCTATGGTTCCAATGTCTCATATTTCCTTTATGGGAAAACCTCTTTTTGAATTACAAGAGGAGCAGCCAGAGATTTATGGCAAAGTGACAGAAGAATTATTGCTTAATAGAACCCATCAGCTTGGCATGGAAATTGTCATTGGAAAAGGTTCTACCGAGTTTGGGATAGGAGCAGCAGTAGCCGATATTTGTAAAGCGATTTTCTATGATGAAAAGAAAATTATTCCAGTATCTGCGTTGCTAGAAGGAGAGTATGGAGAAGAAGAAATCATGATAGGTGTGCCAGCTATTATTGGAAAAAATGGAATGGAAGGAATTATTTCACTTCGTCTTACTGAGAGTGAACTGGAAAAATTCCATGCATCTTGTGAGGTTGTGCGTTCCTATATAAGAAGAGCAGAGTTAAAGGAATAATGGAAAGCTAGGAAGTCTGTTAAGAAAAGTACAGATCAAGAAGAGTATTGTGGTTAACCCAATATTGAGAAGCTAGGAAGTGTATGAATGATAGGAGAGGGAGATGAGACTTACTTCTAAAAGAAAGATAAGTAGGAGTAGTTCTCATCTAGTACACTTCTAGTATACTTATAATAGATTGTTGAGAGGTTTAATAGAAACATAATAAAAATCTTTTAGACTTTAGCCCATGTTCCTTTTTAAAAAGCGTTGATTTTCTTTTTTTACACTACAATAAAAGGTGATTTTTGCATCTTCATCAAGAATCGGCAGAATGATACGATTGCTTAAAATGCCATCAGGCTCTGAAGTCAAATTAGTTGTAAAAGAAGGGAGAGTAGAGGCTTTAATTAATTCTTGAAAAGCGATTCGTTCATTTTGGCGAATGAAGGTTGTCTTTGTCATCTTGGTATTCACTAAATTTTCCCAAAGCCCTATTTCTGTATATAAAAGCATAGTTTCTCCATCAAGTTCCCTGAGAAAAATTCCATCTTTCTTACTTGCAAGTGGATGTGATATAGGGAGGGTAATGGATAAGACTTCATCACAATATTTTTTGGATAGTATTTGTGAGTCATGAATCGGAGATGTTGTGATAATAATATCATAAATATTATTGTATAGTTTATTAACGATTGTATCTGGCTCGTCCATTTCTGTTGTAATCGTCATATTTGGAAAAAGTCGCATCATATGGGCAGTTAAACTCCATAATGGACCTGGAGCACAAGAGCCAATCGTCAATGTCCGAAGACTTTTTTCATAATATTGAAGTGTTTTTGTCATACTATCTACATCGCTCATAATCTTTTTTGCATAAGTCACAGCGATTTCACCAGCAGGATTTAATGCAATCTTATTTTTAGTTCTAGAAAACAAGGTAACATTTAAATTAGCTTCTAATTTTTGCATAGAACGACTAAGAGCGGGTTGTGATAGGTGTAATTCTTCAGATGCTTTTGATAACGTGCCATAGTTAGCAATGGTAATTAGTTGTACCAGTTGGTTTAATTCTATCATAAATGTTCCTCCTAACAATTTCACTATGCGTTTTTATTATAGCATAATGCAAAAAGAACATT
>UQVN01000217.1 GCA_900544525.1 uncultured Eubacteriales bacterium | reverse complement strand
TTAATACTAATTTTTTTGCACGTCAATTGACATAAAAACACAATTTTTCTATTCATTTTTATGCATTATATACTATTTCAATTTGTTTTCTACAAGCTGTACATCCCGTATACGTAGTTTTTTTATAGTATAGGAAACTTTGTTTCCTATACTATAAAAAAACGCACCCATTCAATAACAGGTGCGTAAAAAAATATATTAAGTTTGAAAAATCATTTATTATTCGGACCGCAAAGCTGTTACTGGATCGCTTTTTGCCGCTTTTTTTGATGGAATCAAACCACCAATCAATGTCAGCACTACACTAAGTGCAATCAATATCCCAGCATAAACAACAGGCAGAGAAGCATGAACATCTGTTGTTCCAGCCAAAGAATGAATCAGAGCATTGCCTGGAATCAAAAGAATCAATGTCAGTCCAATACCAATGAAGCCAGCACACAGACCAATAATAAAAGTCTCTGCGTTGAAGACCTGAGAAATATTGTGTTTCGATGCCCCAATAGCACGAAGAATACCAATCTCTTTTTTTCGTTCTAATACGCTGATATAGGTAATAACTCCAATCATAATAGACGATACAACTAGAGAGATGGCAACAAACGCTACTAATACATAGCTAATGGTATCCACAATCTCGGTCACAGAAGACATCAGTGTTCCAACCATATCCGTATAGCTGATTACCTTGCTGTCATTCCCTTCGGCTTCCATGCGGTTATTATATTCATCCAATATTTCAAGAATAGATGCTTTACTATCAAAATCATGAGGATAAATCGATATTTTACTTGGATTATTCAAATCTGCATATCCAAATTTTTTTAGATTGTTATCATAGGATGCATCCTCACCTAACATAAGGGAACGAAGTAGTTCCGTCAACTCATCTTCGTTCATATTCATTTGTATGACATTGGCAAAAGCATCTGTATCAATACGAAATGCCTCCTCCATATTCGTTCCGATTTGCCCCATAGTCTGCTGCATAGCAGTTTCCATACGAGTTCCCATCTGGCTTACTACCTGTTGCATTACTGAAGTAATCTGGCTCTTCATGGCCTGAGTAATTTCACCAGTATAAGAGGATACATTTGTTTTCATATAGCTACTCAATGCATCGGAAACCTGCGACTGCAATGACTCTATATTTAAAATATCAGCCATACCGTCTGTTAGTTGCTTTTGTACTTTTGGAGTTTGTAAATAATCGGCAAAATACTCACTCATTTTACTTGGATCTGGGAGCTTATTTGAGACAGCATATTTCTGATAACCTGTTACAATATTACTCACCATTGCCTCCACCTGTTCGGGAGAAATCGTAATTCCACCACTTATTTTTAGAAGATTTTTCATTTCATCTGCAATTTTTTTCTGAACTTCCGATGTCTGCAAATACATCATAAGATACTCATCGAATTTTTCCGATTCTGTCAGTCCGTTTTCTGCTATGTACTCTTGAAATCCGGACATAACATCCTTCACTAACGTCTGTAATTGCTCAGGAGAAGTCGTTACTTCCAAATTCGATTGGATAATCTGTTGGATTCCATCCTCCAAATACTTTCTGACTTCGGATGTTTGTAAATATTCCATAAAATATTCATTTAATTTTGAATAATCCGCCTCTGGATGTTCTACCACATAAGAACTATATCCTTCCAATACTTCTTTGACAAGCTGCTGGAAGCTTTCGCGAGAAACAGATAACTTCAAGTCTCCCAAAATGTCACCTAGATTAAAATCTGGAAGTTCTGGAAGATCCAATGAAATATTATTAACGTCAATGATATCAGATAAATCAAAAGAACTACTGTCCATACTGAAATAGTCTGACATATCAATATTGAGTGCGTTTTGGTCAAAATGAAACATCTCTTGTAACGCATCGTTATTGATTGTAAATAGAGACTCCATATTAAATTGACTTTTGCTCTTATCTTCTCCAAAGGATTTCCCTGTTAACACATTGATTTCCTCATTTTTCCTCTGCTCTTTGACGATGGGGCTGTTAACTGCCTGTTTTATTACATGTTCTGTCAAAGATGCTGGATATGCAATCCCGGAACTGAGCATAAAGGCTGAAGCATCTTCGGAAGGCTGTACTACACCAACGACTGTAATATCCTCACCATTTTTAACGAGCTTTCGCATATAATCTTTATCATCAGACTTATCTTTCCACACATCATAGGAGTCGTCATATTCATAATAATCCGCCCCATTTATCAACTGAAAAGTAATTCCAAGAAAATCATCATATTGATAAGAACCAATATTTTCAGGCAACTCTACTTCTTCCTCCGCAAGAAATTCCTGAATCATTTCATCCAATTCAAGAGAATCTCTCAGTCCTAATGTATACAACATAAAATCGCTAATACTTCCATTGGAAGTAAGAACTACGACGCACTCATTATACTTCTCTGGCCAGCGCCCTGCTTTTACATCATACTGTTCTTGAAACAACTCTGTATTTTTTGGCATTTGATAAAAGACATTCGTATTCATAAAAGATGACAAAAAACTACTCGAATCCGATCCGATCCCCAAGGCGGAAAAAGAACGGTCGGGATTTACTTGTCGAATATCGTTTTTTTCTAATCGATAAATCTGTGGAACTACATCATAAGAATATTCAATGGCATTGGCGTACTCCTCAACCCCACTTTTTTTACTATCTAAATAGAATTTCAAAGATTCTAAATCATTTGGATTCACCTTAGAAAACATATTGCCCAGCATTTGTGAAACGTTCACTTCTCCAGAGTCACCGTTCTCTTTATTTCCAGCTCCACTGGACATCATAGAAGTAAGATCCATCGTCGTATTTTGTATTTGAAGAGGATATTCAGAAAGAGTCTCTTCTTCCAATGTTTTAATATAGGAATTAACACCGTTAGAAATAGCTAAAATCAAAGCAATGCCTATAATACCAATAGAACCTGCGAAAGAAGTTAAAAATGTTCTAGCTTTCTTTGTTCGCAAGTTATGAAAGCTAAGAGAAAGTGCTGTCATGAAAGAAATCGACGCTTTCCCCATGTTTTTATGAATTGGTGAGTTTTTTTCTACTTCATCAACTTCATAAACATCGGAATCCGAGTAAATATTTCCATCCTTTAGTTTGACGATTCTAGTGGCATATTGCTCTGCCAACTCTGGGTTATGAGTGACCATTACTACGAGACGATCTTTTGCTACCTCTTTTAATAATTCCATCACTTGAACGCTTGTTTCACTATCTAATGCACCGGTAGGCTCATCTGCCAAAAGAATATCTGGATCGTTAACTAATGCCCTTGCAATAGCCACACGTTGCATCTGCCCACCAGACATTTGATTGGGCTTTTTGTGAAGCTGTTGTCCAAGACCTACCTGCTCTAAGGCCTTCTTAGCCCTTTTTCTTCTTTCTGCCTTTGAAACACCAGATATGGTTAAAGCCAGCTCTACATTGGACAACACGGTCTGATGGGGAATCAGGTTATAACTTTGAAAGACAAAACCGATCGTGTGATTTCGATAAGAGTCCCAATCCCGATCTTTATATTTTTTTGTGGAGATTCCATTAATAATCAAATCACCACTGTCATATCGGTCAAGTCCACCGATGATATTAAGCAATGTTGTTTTTCCAGAACCACTGGGACCAAGAATCGCCACAAATTCATTTTCACGGAGGTTTAGACTAACACCATCGAGTGCTTTCTGCACTAAGCCTCCAGTTTTATACTGTTTACATATGTGCTTAATCTGAAGCATAAATATTTTCTCCTTTTTTAAATGACTGCCAGAAATTACTCGTATTCGTTTATCTCATCTTCAACAACTAAAAATAAACCTCCATGGCAAACACGGAGGATACGGAGTCTTTAAGACAAGCAATGGAATGGAATCTCTTAAGCTTATTGACATCCAACAAATGAATTTTAAAAATCTTTACTTGATATGTATATTATACAGTCAATTGATTTATAAATCTAGTTGAAAAAGGCGACCCTCATCCCTTCCAAAAAAACAGAAAAACAGACATTGACTTACCTAGAAAGCCAGCAAT
Organism: uncultured Eubacteriales bacterium; assembly: GCA_900544525.1. Classification (GTDB taxonomy): domain Bacteria; phylum Bacillota; class Clostridia; order Lachnospirales; family Lachnospiraceae; genus Scybalomonas. Next base: position 1,696 of record UQVN01000217.1, on the reverse strand, counting down.
GTCTGTTTTTTATTAAAGTTACTGTATTCGCTTTTGAAGCTCTTTTTTTCATAATTGTTTCTTCTTTATACCAAATCAATTGAATTTAAAATAAAAACAGTTTTAAAATTCCTATCACTACAGAACAAGCAACAAGAATATAGGAGATATAATATTGTCTCTCTGTCTTAGCTCTCAAATAAACAAATAATGCTATAATACTCACCACTCCGATAGCCCATGCTACCACTTGTTGCATGATAAAATTTGTTGGTAAACTTGTTGCGCTTAAAAAAGCAATTAACATTCCCCATACTACAAGAAAATAAAAAACAGGTTTTCTTTTTTTATGATCCTTTATTAAAAAAAGAAATAAAATTCCTAACCCACTCACTACACTCATTCCAATAAATAATAGTAATAATAATCCTAATGCCATATTTTTTTCCTCTCTTTCTTTGTTATGACATAATGATACCATAACTTTATAAAGAAATTTCTATAACAATTCTAAAGAATTCTAAAGAACCTTCTTTACTGGAATGATCATTTGTATTCGAAACTCTTTTTCACTCTTTGTAACTTCTACTTCTCCATCATACATTCCTACTATCTGTCGAATGTTATTTAACCCTATTTTATTGCTTTCTACTTCTAACTCTCCTTCTGTTCTCACTCCATTTTCTTGGATTAATACTAACTTATCTTTCCCTGTTATCACTTCTAACTTCACACTTTGTTTTGGATCTCCATATTTTTCTATATTAGAACTGAGATTATCAAAAATTCTTCTAAGTTCTGAAATATCAAAAACACCTGAAAAATTATTACATTGTGTCCAAATCACTTCACATGGAAACCGATCTTCTAACAGCTCTTCCCATTCCATCACTAATTGCTCTATCAAAATTTTCCCATTGTCAACGAATTCTAACTTTTGTTCTTTTTTCCCGATCAGCTGGTTTGTCAAACTTTTTATTTGCTCTGCTTTTCCTTGCATTAACTCCATATAACTTTTAATCTCTTCTTTGCTCCAATCCTCTTTCTTTTGCATATATTCGGAATAGGATAAAATTGACGTTAGAGGAGTTCGAATATCATGAGAAATGGAGCGAATCATCTCTTCTCTTTCCTTCTTTAGATTCTCTTCCTTCTCTTTCAATAACTTTTGAGAGAGTGCTAAATAATTGATACTCTCTGCTAACTGGGTAAATTCGTCATTTCCTTCTAAAGGAATTTCAAAATCCATCTGTCTTTCTTCTAATGCTTTGACTCCATGAATAATAGAAATTAGGTAAGATACTTTTTGTCCAAATAAAAATAGAAACAATAACACAAAAACAACAACAGAAGCTAACAGACAACTACTTCTTATCCAAAGCACCAATATCATTTTTTGCTCCTCGCCCAAAATAACTCCTTTCCCATCTAAATAGGTCATAGCAATGGAACAAGATGTAAAATATAAAAAGCCAAAGGCAAACAAAGAAACAATAAAAGAAATAAATAAAAATTCTAACATTTCCAATGCAATTTTTCTTTGATTTTCTATTTTTTTCTTTTTCTTAATCCACATAATAGCCCTTTCCCCATGCTGTTTTTATGTAAATTGGATTTCTTGAATTGTCCCCAATCTTTTTTCGTATGTTTTTAATATGAACCATAATGGTACTATCTCCAACAGCTTCTTCTTCCCATATACTTTGATAAATATTTT
>UQVN01000216.1 GCA_900544525.1 uncultured Eubacteriales bacterium | reverse complement strand
AAAAATAAATTAACTCCTGATTTCTTTGAATCTTAGTTTTATAATAGAGTAAATTAATCTTGATTAAATAAGTCGGGATTAATCTCATATAAATAGATTGACTTTAGAATTGGAGGAATCAAATCGATGTTAGATCAATTATTAAAAATAGAAAATCTTACTGTTCAAGTAGAAGAAAAAGAAATTTTACATAACATTCATTTAGATATTCGTAAAGGAGAAACTCATGTATTAATGGGGCCAAATGGTGCAGGAAAATCTACCCTTGGCTATACATTAATGGGAAATCCACGTTATGAAGCAACAGGTGGAAAAATTATGTTCCGCGGAAAAGATATTACAAAAGAGAGTGCAGACAAACGCGCAAAAGAAGGAATGTTCTTATCGTTTCAAAATCCTCTTGAAGTAGCAGGTATCTCTTTAAGCAGTTTTATTAAAAATGCAGTAGAACAAAGAAGAGGTTCTAGAATCCGTATGTGGGATTTTAAAAAGGAGTTAAAAAAAGCGATGGAACTTCTTAATATGGATGAATCTTATGCACTTCGTGACTTAAATATTGGATTCTCTGGTGGAGAAAAGAAAAAAGCAGAGATTTTACAACTTCTTATGTTAAATCCAAAATTAGCTATTTTAGACGAAACCGATTCTGGACTCGATGTAGATGCTGTTCGTACGGTATCACAGGGAATTGAGACTTATCAAAAAGAAAAAAATGGGGCTCTTCTCATTATTACTCATAGCACTAGAATTTTAGAATCTCTTAAAGTAGATTATGCTCATATTCTTGTAAATGGAGAAATTATTAAAACAGGAGATGCTTCTCTTATTGAAGAAATCAATGAGCATGGATTTGAAGCATTTTTAAAAGAGCAACAATGATAAAATAAGTCGTTTGGAAAGGAAATCTTATGGAAGAAAAAACATATGTTGATGATATCGACAGAAGTATTTATGATATAAAAAATGAAGAAAAAGACGCTTATCGTTTACCAAATGGATTGACTCCTGAAATTGTTGAAAAGATTTCAAAAGAGAAAAAAGATCCAACTTGGATGGAAATATTCCGCTTACAGTCATTACAAATTTACAATCAAATGCAAGTTCCTGATTGGGGACCATCCATTGATGACTTAAATATAGAAGAAATTTCGACTTATGTAAAACCAAATACTCATATGAGCGGAAAGTGGTCTGAAGTTCCAAAGGATATCAAAGAAACTTTTGAAATTCTTGGAATTCCAAAAGCAGAACAAAAATCCCTTGCAGGAGTTGGTGCTCAATATGACTCCGAATTAGTTTATCATAACGTGAAAGAAGAAGTAGCCGCACAAGGTGTCATTTACACTGACTTAGAAAGTGCTTTGCATGGGGAATATGCAGAGATGATACAAAAACATTTTATGAAACTTGTAACACCAAATGATCATAAATTTGCCGCACTTCATGGAGCGGTATGGTCAGGAGGATCGTTTGTATATGTTCCACCAAAGGTAAAGGTAGATATTCCGTTACAATCTTATTTTCGTTTAAATGCACCAGGAGCAGGTCAATTTGAGCATACGCTTATTATTGTAGATGAAGGGGCCGAATTACATTTCATCGAAGGATGTTCCGCTCCAAAATACAATGTAGCGAACTTACATGCAGGCTGTGTAGAATTATATGTCAAGAAAAATGCAAAACTTCGTTATTCTACCATTGAAAACTGGTCCAAAAATATGTATAACTTAAATACAAAACGTGCGGTAGTAGAAGAAGGTGGCACAATCGAATGGGTATCTGGTTCCTTTGGTTCTCACGTTTCTTATCTGTATCCAATGAGCATTTTAAAAGGAAAAGGAGCAAGAGCGGAGTTTACTGGAATCACATTTGCAGGAAAGGGACAAAACTTAGATACTGGTGCAAAGATCGTACATAGCGCGCCAAATACCTCTTCTTATATTAATACAAAGTCTATTTCAAAAGATGGAGGCGTTAGTACATTTAGAAGCTCTATTGTTGTAAGCAAAAATGCCAAAAAAAGCAAAGCTGCTGTTTCCTGTCAGTCTTTAATGCTTGATGATATTTCAAGATCCGATACAATTCCTGCTATGGATATTCGAACAAATGATGCAGACATTGGACATGAGGCAAAGATTGGTCGTATTAGCGACGAAGCAGTATTCTATCTCATGTCAAGGGGAATTAGCGAAGAAGATGCAAAAGCTATGATTGTAAGTGGATTTGCAGATAATGTTTCCAAAGAACTTCCTCTTGAGTATGCCGTAGAAATGAACAATTTAATACAACTTGAAATGAAAGGAAGTATTGGATAATGGATATGACAATTAATCGTTTACCAGCCAAAACATGGAATTGGCTTCATATGAACGAATGTGAATTAAAAGATAAAAATACAGAAAATACACTTTATACCATCGATGCTAAAGTGCCAAGTGCCATTGTTGTAACAGAAACAAAGAAAAGGACATTAGAGCAGTTAAAGACAGGTATGGGAGAAGATATGAGTCTTTTTATGGAACACAGTATAACACCGATTCAGTGTTTTCAAATTCCTGCAAAAGAACAGATTATTGAGCCTGCTATTTTAAACTTTTTCCATAAGGATTCTATAAACACTATGAATGAAATTGAAATTCATGCAGAGGAAGGAAGTCAATCCACTTTTATTATGAATTATCACTCAGAAAAAAATAGTGAAGGACTCTTGGCAATCCAAACAAGAATCTATGCAAAGAAACACTCTAAAGTTACCGTATTTCAGTTACAGACATTAGGAGAAGACGTAGAACATTTAAACGATATTGGTGGTTATTGTGAAGAAGGTGCTACCATTGAGATCGTTCAAATTGCATTAGGTGGAAAAGAAAATTATCTTGGATGCCATATAGAATTAGCGGAAAAAGAAAGTGAATTAAAATCTCATATCGTCTATATGGGAAAAGGAACACAACGTTTTGATATGAATTATGTGGCTCTCCATAAAGGGAAAAAGACAAAAAGTAATTTTTTAGCAGATGGTATTTTAGAAGATCAAGCCTTTAAATTATTAAGAGGAACGATTGATTTTAAAAAGGGTTCTGCTGGTTCCGAAGGCGAAGAAAAAGAAGAAGTACTATTATTAGGAGAAGATATTGTAAATCAAACAATTCCTCTTATTTTATGTGCAGAAGAGGATGTACAAGGAAATCATGGTGCTACCATTGGAAAATTAGATGAGGAAGTTTTATTCTATTTATGTTCTCGTGGAATGTCAAAAGAAGAAGCTCAAAAAATGATTGCCCGTGCTAAAATCGATGCTGTCTGTCGAAGAGTTCCAGATGAAACATCCGCTCAATATGTACAACAATATTTAGAGGAGGTAGATACTCATGAATCTCTCTCATAATCCATATCGTGAGGATTTTCCTTTATTATTAAACAATCCAAATGTGAAGTATTTAGACAATGCTGCGACTTCCCAAAGACCATGGTCTGTTTTAAAGGCAGAAGAGGAATTTTATAAAACTTGTAATTCGAACCCTTTAAGAGGATTATATGGATTAAGCATGGAAGCCACAGACAGAGTAGAAAATGCTAGAAAAACGGTTCAAAAATTTTTAAATGCTAAAAAATCTTCTGAAATTATTTTTACGAGAAATACAACCGAGAGCTTGAACTTAGTTGCTTATAGTTATGGACTTTCTTTTTTACAAGAAGGCGATGAAATTGTTGTTAGTATTTTAGAACATCATAGCAATTTATTGCCATGGCAGATGGTTGCAAAAGTGAAAAATGCAACATTAAAATTTTTATATTGCGAAAATGATGGAACCATTACTGAAGAAATGATACAAAAAACCATTACTGAAAAAACAAAAATTGTTGCAATCGCTCATGTGTCCAATGTTATTGGAAGAGAAAATCCAATTGGTAGTATTATAAAAAGAGCCCATAGTTATGGAGCCATTGTTGTAGTAGATGCGGCTCAAAGCGCTCCTCATAAATGGATCGATGTGCAAAAACTAGATGCAGATTTCTTGGCCTTTTCTGGACATAAAATGTTAGCTCCAATGGGAATTGGCGTTCTATATGGGAAAGAAGAATTGTTAGAAAAAATGCCTCCATTCTTAACTGGTGGGGAAATGATAGAATCTGTGACACAAACAAGTGCTAAGTTTGCAGAGCTTCCTTATAAATTTGAAGCAGGTACAGGAAATGCTGGAGGTGCTATTGCATTGGCAGAAGCAATTCGGTATATGGAAGATAAGGGATTTTCAAACCTTCAAAAATGGGAAGATGCATTGACGGAATACGCATTATCAAAAATGAATCAAATCGAAGGGGTTCATGTATTAGGATCGAAAAATCCAGAAGAACATTGTGGAATTTTAACGTTTACGCTAGATGATGTGCATCCTCATGATATCGCCTCTATTTTAGATTTTGATCAAATTGCAGTACGAGCAGGTCATCACTGCGCGCAACCGCTGATGGATTATTTAAAAGTTTCCTCTACAACAAGGGCGAGTCTTTCTTTCTATAACACCAAAGAAGATATCGATGCTTTCGTAGAGAGTTTATCAAAAGTAAGGAGTAAAATGGGATATGGACAATCGAACACTTTATAATGAAATTTTAATTGAACACAATAAAAATCCATTTCATAAACATGAATTAGAAGATGCAAATTTAGTTTTAGAAGGTGTGAATCCAAGTTGTGGAGATGATATTTGGCTAAAATTAAAAGTAGAAGATAATGTTATCGTTAAGGGAGCATTTGAAGGATGTGGTTGTGCCATTTCCCAAGCATCTGCAGATATGATGCTAGACTTAATTATTGGAAAGCAAAAAGAAGAGGCTTTACATTTAGCAGACTTATTTCTTAAAATGATTCAAGGGAATATTACAGACGATGAGTTAGAACAATTGGAAGAATCTTCTGCATTGCAAGATATTTCTCATATGCCTGCTCGTGTAAAATGTGCAGTTCTTGGATGGCATACCATGAAAGAAATGCTAGAAGGTGAAAAACAGAGTAGTTGATTTATAATAAGAAAGCAGTAAAAAAGAAACTTATTTTTACTGCTTTCTTATTGCTTTCTTATTGTAGGTATTATATTATAAGCATCAATTAATAGCCAAATTTGATTAAAGGAATTGGTACTCGGGAAAGCTAAAATAATAAGAAAAACTAGGAACAAATGATAGGAGTGAACGCTATGCGTTACCATAGAATAGATACGATTCGGGGATTAAACTTAGTTAGTATGATTGCTTATCACTTTGTATGGGATGAAGTATATCTTTTTCATAAGAATTGGACATGGTTTTATGGAACCCTAGGATACCTTTGGCAACAAAGTATTTGTTGGATTTTTATACTGTTAGCAGGCTTTTGTTGGTCTATGGGAAAGAACAAATGGAAAAGAGGGGCTCTCGTTTTTGGTATGGGTGTAATGATTTCTATTATCACAGTATTCGTTATGCCTGAATATCGAATTGCAATTGGAGTTTTAACTTGTATTGGTTCTTGTACACTTATCTTTATTCCATTAGAACAACTTTTAAAAAAGATACCGACGACAGGAGGCTTCTTCGGTAGTTTTTTATTATTTCTCCTTTTTCGCAATATTAATTTGGGATATTTAGGATTTGAATCATGGAATTTAATCAAACTACCAGAACATTGGTACCGTAATCTTTTTACAACTTATATTGGGTTGAAAGAACCTGAATTTTATTCTTCTGACTATTTTTCGATTCTGCCATGGA
>UQVN01000215.1 GCA_900544525.1 uncultured Eubacteriales bacterium | reverse complement strand
CAATCGTTTATAACGGAAATAGAACAAACGGAAAAAGCTTATTAAACATCATTGGTGCTTGCATTAAATGTGGTGCAGAAATTGAAATCGAATGTGATGGTGAAGATGAAAACGAAGCATTAAAAGAAGCAATTGAATTAATTGAGTCTGGCTTAGGAGAATAATTTAGCAAAAAAGAAAAATTAAAATTGATAAGATAGAAGAAGCGCTTAATAGATCGATAGAATGAAAAAAGAGAATATGAGTGATGAAATATTTTTTTTAAATATTCAAGTTAATACGAAAATAAAGTATTTTTCGGTTTGCTCGTAATAGAGATCGAGGAATAAGTGCATGTATTCATAACAGAATCGATTTTTATAAACGAGAAGAAAATGGTAACATGCTTTCTTCTCGTTTTTTGTATGATAGGAAATTTCGTTTCCTATCATACAAAAAAGCACTACATGCAAGCGATGGGCGGTTCGCAGAAAAGAGCATTTTACCTGAAGGGAATATTTTTACGATAGGTATGCCTCCTACAAAAGGGAATAGCGAATGTGAGAGACTAGAAAAGAAAAAAGGAGATGTGAACTTACTATGTATAAAGGAATTGGAGCTTCAGCAGGAATTGGCATCGGAAATATTGTGATTATTAAAGAACAATCATTAGAATACACTGCAAGAACGGTAACAGATGTTGATGCAGAAATTGCAAGAATCAATGAAGCAATTGATACATTTTCAGCAAAAACACAGGCTATGGCAGAAGATATAAAGCAAAGACTTGGAGAAAAAGAAGCAGAAATTTTAGAAGGACAGCTTTTAATGGTTATGGATCCTTCCTTAACATCAGAAATGGAGACTTTAATTAAAGCAGGACAGTGTGCAGAAAGTGCATTAGAAACTGTTTGCGATATGTTTATTCAAGTATTTTCTATGGCAGAAGATGAGCTTACAAAACAGCGTGCAACGGATGTCCATGATATTAAAACACGCGTATTAAAGATTCTTCTTGGAATAGAAGAAGTGGATATCAGTGCGGTTCCAGCAGGCACTGTTTTAGTTGCAAGAGACTTAACACCATCTATGACAGCTGGAATTAAGAAAGACAATGTTGTTGGTATTTTAACAGAAGTAGGTGGAAAAACATCCCACTCTGCAATTTTAGCAAGGGCGTTGGAAATTCCTGCTGTTTTAAGTATTGAAGGAATTGTGTCAAAAGTAGAAAATGGACAGATGGTAATTTTAGATGGTTCTACTGGAGATGTGTTCTTAAATCCAAGTGAGGAAGAAGTTGCCACATATTCTGCAAAAAGAGATGCTTATTTAGAAGAGAAAAAAGCATTAGCAAAGTTTATTGGTCAAGCTACTATGACAGCAGATGGAAAAAAAGTAGAATTAGTAGCTAATATCGGAACTCCAGAAGAGGCTACCAAAGTGGTAGAATGTGATGGAGAAGGTGTTGGATTATTCCGTACAGAATTTTTATTTATGGATCGTACAAGTATTCCAACGGAAGAAGAGCAGTTTGAAGCGTATAAAAAAGCTGCAATTATTTTAAGAGGAAAACCAGTTATTATCCGTACGTTAGATGTTGGTGGAGATAAAGAAATCCCTTACCTCGGGCTTGAAAAAGAAGAAAATCCATTTTTGGGATATCGTGCAGTTCGTTTCTGTCTTGATCGAGAAGAAATTTATCGCCCTCAGCTTCGTGCCTTACTTCGCGCAAGTGCCTTTGGTGAAATCCGTATTATGGTGCCATTAGTAACTTGTGTTGATGAGTTAACTTCTGTAAAAGCTATGGTAAAAGAAATTATGGCTGAACTTGACAAAGAAGGAATTGCTTATAATAAGGAAATCCAGATTGGTGTTATGATTGAAACACCAGCTGCAAGTTTAATCGCAGATCTTCTTGCAAAAGAAGCTTCTTTCTTTAGTATTGGAACAAATGATTTAACACAGTATACAATGGCTGTAGACCGCGGAAATGCAAAAGTTGCGTATCTTTATTCCGCATATAACCCAGCGGTGCTTCGTTCGATTAAACGTGTTATTGAATGTGGTAAAGCAGAAGGAATTATGGTTGGTATGTGCGGAGAAGCGGCAAGTGATCCAATGTTAATTCCACTTCTTATCTCTTTTGGATTAGATGAATTTAGTGTAAGTGCTACTTCTGTTCTTGCTACAAGAAAAACAATTTCTCAGTATACAAAAGAGGAAGCGGATAAAATTGCAGAAGGTGCAATGAAATTAACAACAGAAAAAGAAGTTGCGGAATATTTAAAAGCAAATATTAAATAATAACAATTATTTCTTAATGTGATGATGTGTTGTCCCCGACAAATGTTCTAGTGTTCATTTGTTGGGGATTTTTTCATCGTTTACGGAGAAGCAACAAAATGATATAATTTCCGTAAGAAATTTTTGAAACGGATTTCTTATCGTTTCAAAAGAGAAAAAGAGAGGAAATAAGTGATGGAAAAAATACAGACAACGTTATTAGCTAGAAATTTTATCAAAGAAGCGGTTAGCGAGGGAAGTCTTGTAATTGATGCTACAATGGGAAGAGGATTTGATACCGAATATCTTTGTGAGTTAGTAGGAGAAAGTGGAAAAGTCATTGGATTTGATATTCAAGAAGAGGCGTTTTTCAGTACGAAAGAACGTTTAGAACAGGCAGGATTGTTAAATCGAGCACAGTTAATTGTAAAAGGGCATGAACATATGGCGGAATATGCAAAGGAACAAACGATCTCAGGTATCATGTTTAATTTTGGATATCTTCCAAAAGGTGATCATACTATTAGTACGAGAAAAGAAACGAGTATTCAGGCAATAGAAGCAGGACTTTCTTTACTAAAAGTAGGTGGTGTCATGAGTTTATGTATTTATCATGGAAAGGATACAGGCTTTGAAGAACGAGATGCTCTATTAGAATATTTAGAGCAGATCGATCATAAGAAATATACAGTTATCGTGACTAAACTTTATAATCGTCCTAATTTTCCACCGATTTTTGTAGGTATTGTACGTGATAAATGATGAGAAATATTATAAAAAGGGTGAAACGCACAATTATTGTGTTTACACCCTTTTTTGTCGTTAAATCATAGTGGAATCATAAAAACTTTAAAATCCATATACAAGTTTAATTGGATAATCGTTTTAAATGTTCATAGAAGTTTGGATAAGAAATATTGACGCATTCTGCTCCTATTATTGTTGTTGTACCATCCGCTAATAAGGAAGCGATAGCAAAGCTCATAGCAATGCGATGATCGAGTTTGCTATCGATTGTCGTGCCATGAAGTGGTTTACCACCATGAATGATCATACCATCTTCTGTAGCTATAATATCAGCGCCCATTGCAGAGAGATTTTGTACCATAACATCAATACGATTGGATTCTTTTACTTTGAGCTCTTGGGCGTCTTTAATAACGGTTTCCCCTTCTGCAAAGCAAGCCATAACAGCAATAATTGGAATTTCATCAATTAAGCGAGGAATGATTTCCCCAGAGATAGTAGTTCCTCTAAGAGAGCTAGTTTCTACAACTAAATCAGCCACAGGTTCTCCTGTACCAGATTTAATATTCTCTAATGTGATATTGGCGCCCATCGCCATGCAGACATCTAAAATTCCAGCACGAGTTGGATTGATTCCGACGTTTTTAATTCGAATACAAGAATTTGGAACGAGAAGTCCTGCTACAATAAAATAAGCAGCAGAAGAAATATCCCCAGGAACGAGAATTTTTTGACCATGTAATTCTAGTGCCGTGGATACAGAAGCAGTTGTTCCTTTTACGGTAACAGGAACGCCAAATTCTTCTAGCATAAGCTCGGTATGATTGCGAGAGATATAAGGTTCTGTTACACTTGTTGTGCCTTCTGCATAAAGACCTGCTAAAAGGATTGCAGACTTTACTTGAGCAGACGCAACAGGAGATGTATAGTCAATACTAGTTAAAGGTTTTCCTTCAATATGGAGAGGACAACAATCGTTGTTTCTTTCACTCTGAATCGAAGCACCCATTAGAGTCAGTGGTTTTATAATACGGCCCATTGGACGTTTTTGGATAGATTCATCTCCATTTAAAATACTTTTAAATGGTTGTGCAGATAAGATACCAGAGATTAAACGAGTGGTTGTTCCACTGTTCCCTACGTCTAAAATTTGTTTTGGTGCCGTAAGGCCATGAAGACCATTTCCATTGACAAAGACAGTAGAACCAGTATTTTTAATAGAAATGCCCATAGCTTTAAAACATTCAATAGTAGAGAGGCAGTCAGCCCCTTGTAAAAAATTGTGAATTTCAGTTTTACCAAGAGCCAGTGCACCTAACATAACAGCACGGTGGCTAATGGACTTATCGCCAGGGATATATACTTCTCCCTTTAAAGATTGAACGGATTGGAATTCCATAATTAAGTTCTCCTTTTGTATCTAAAATAATTGTCATAAAATATTGTGATATTGTTGTTGCAATGAATAAAATGTAAATAATATGAATAAAAATTCAATATGTACCATCATACCATAAGAAAAGATGGAGCGCAATCTTTATCGTTTATAAACGATAAAGTTATATTTCTCCAAGATATCACTTGCTCTATTAGAAGATATCTCGTCATAAAAAGCTATTTTTAAAGCGCCTTCTTCGTATTCACGGCTGTGAATAATTCCAATATTTTTAATGCTAATACCGTTAGAACCGAGTAAAGTAGTAACAACGGCAAGGACACCTGGTTGGTCGGCAACGTCTACATAAATTTCATATTGTTTGCGAATGACACCGACACCACCTTCTGGAAGAGAATCTCGGTATTCCCTTGCAGTTTCAAAAAAATGAAAGAGAGCTTGTTGATCTTTTGTTAGAATCGCTTGCTTCACTTCTTCAATAGAAGCTTGAAACTTTGTTAATTGTTCTAAAATATTATTTGGATTGCTTAAAAGAATGTGTTGCCAAACCGTAGGAGAGGAGGAAGCGATTCTTGTAATATCTCGAAACCCACCTGCTGCTAATTTTTTAAATAACCCATCTTTTGTATCCTCGTTTTTTGCTAAGTTCACTAAAGATGCGGCGACCACATGAGGAACATGGCTGATAGCAGAAGTGACCCAATCGTGATAATCGGGTGAAAATTCAATGGGAAGAGCGCCTAAAGCTTTTATAAAAGTAGAAAAATTTTCAATTCTTGTTTGGGAAACCGATTCCGATGGGGTAATAAAATAATATGCATTTTCAATTAATCGATCCTTTGAGGCAAGATAACCAGACTTTTCAGAACCAACCATTGGGTGGCCACCAATAAATTGTTCGGATAGCCCTTTTTCTTTTACGGCTTCATAAATATCTGTTTTTACGCTTCCAACATCTGTTAAAATACAATCTTTGGAAAGAAATTGCTTTAAAGTAGGTAAGTATTCGATATTGTAGTGTACAGGTGCGCATAAAAATAAATAATGACAGTTTGACAGTTCTTTGGTAAGAGCAGGAAGTGGGGTGTTTACAATTCCTTCTTCCACTGCTAGTTCTAATGAACTCTTATCTGTATCAAATGCTAGGATATGACAGTCTGGAAAAACTCTTCGTGCTGCTTTTGCGATTGAGCCACCGATGAGTCCAAGTCCTAGAAAGCCTAAAATAAGCTGATTTTGCATGATTATTTCACCTCGTTTGTATTTTTTAACAAGTTAGAATAGTTTCTTTTCCAGTATACTGGCAGTTATTTGAAATGTCAATAATCTATTGCGTTAAAGTGAAAAAGTTTCGAATAAAT
>UQVN01000214.1 GCA_900544525.1 uncultured Eubacteriales bacterium | reverse complement strand
ACAGAAAGAAGGAAATTATGACGTTATAAAAAATATTTGTGAAAAATAACAAAAAAAGTAAAGAAAATATAAAGAAAAACAGAAAAAACGAGGGATAAAATAGAAAAATTGAAAATTTTAAAATTGACACGTTTTAAAAATAATGATATATTGAAGACGAAAAAAGTAAATTACTGGAAAGAAATGCGACAAAAAGATAGAAAAGTAAAGGAGGATAGTGAAAAAAAGGGGAGAATAAAAGTATTTATATAGAAATTGAAACGATTTAAAATAGGACGGTTTTATCCAAAGTCCAGAGAAATGACGAGGAGGAAGTCAGCAAATATGTGGAAAATAAAGAAAATAAAAAAGAGAATAGCACTATTATTAGCTGGTGTTTTATTACTAACAGGGTGTGGTGGTGGAGCCGCTAAATATGGACCAGTCAATAAAAACGGACAGCAAGGTGTAAGTAAAGATGGAAAACTGCATTTGACTTTTTATTTTCCAGTGCAAGTAGGAGGAGAGACTGCAAAATTAATTGAAAACATTTGTAATGATTTTTCAAAAGAGCATGAAGATATTGTTGTCGATCCAATCTATACAGGGAACTATGATGATACAGTTACGAAGATACAGACAGCGATTCAAGGAGGAACACCACCAGATGTATTTGTAAGTCTAGCAACCCAAAGATTTACAATGGCATCTACAGGAATGGCAATGCCACTGGATGATTTAATTGAAGAAGATGGAGAAGAAGGACAAGCTTATATTAATGATTTCTTAGATGGATTTATGGAAGATTCTTATGTAGATGGAAAAATTTATTCCATTCCATTTCAAAGAAGTACCATGATTGTTTTTTATAATAAAGAGATGTTTCAAGAAGCAGGACTTGATCCAGAACAGCCACCACAAACTTGGGATGAAATGATTGAATATGCAGTAAAATTAACAAATAAAGAACATTATGGTGTTGGAATCGCTTTAAATTCAGGTTCTGCTCAATGGGGATTTACTGCTTTGGCACTGCAAAATAGTGAGAATGGTGAGAATTTAGCTACAGAAGATGGATTCCATGTTTTATTTGATACACCAGGTAATGTGGAAGCATTGCAAATGATTTTAGATTTACAACAAAAATATAAATGTATGCAACCAGGGATTGTGCAATGGACCGATTTACCAACACAATTTTTAGCAGGACAGGTCGGTATGATTTGGCATACAACAGGGAACTTAGCAAATATTAAAGAAAATGCAGATTTTGAATTTGGAACGGCATTCTTACCAGCAGGAAAAAGACAAGCTGCTGTTACTGGAGGAGGAAATTTCTACATTTCAAATGGGCTTTCAAAAGAGAGACAAAAAGCCGCATGGGAGTTTATTAAATTTGCAACCGATACAAAAAGAGCGGCTCAGTGGAGCTTAGATACAGGGTACGTTCCAACAAGACAATCTTGTTATGATACCGATATGATAAAAGAATATTATAAAGATTTTCCACAGGCAAAAGTGGCTTATGAACAGATTGCTATTTCAGGGTGTGAGCTTACAACCTATGGGGTGTCTGAAATTTGGAGAGTATTAAACGATCATATTCAAGCAGCTGTTACAAAGGATATGACACCAGAAGAAGCATTGAAAGAAGCACAAAAACAAGCAGAAGAGATTTTAGAAGAGTATGAGTAATCATTCTATAAAGTTAGAAGAGTATTGTTGGGAAAGGATTGAGAATCTCTATGAAAGTGAGAACGAGAAAACAAAGAGAAAGAAGAAATTTATTAACGGCTTGGGGGCTTGTGGCACCAGCGCTTGTTTTTATGATTTTATTTACTGTAGTGCCTGTGATTCGAAGTATTTGGCTTAGTTTTACGAAGTTCCGATTTGGAATGGAAGCTCCAGAATTTATTGGGCTTCAAAACTATATTAAATTAATGCATTCCACATTGTTTTGGAAAATTTTTGGAAATACCATTTTCTTTGCTATTATTACTGTTCTTCCAAGTATGGCAGTAGGACTTGGTTTGGCAATGCTTGTCAATCGAAAGACAAGAGGGATTGGATTTATAAGAACTGCATATTTTTGCCCTGTTGTTATGCCAATGATTGCCATTGCCAGCATATGGCTCTTTATCTATATGGCCAATAATGGTTTATTCGATCAATTGCTAATCAAACTAGGGTTAGAGCCAATGGATGTATTATCCCATCCAAATACCGTGCTTCCAGCGATGGCTGTCATGTATATTTGGAAAGAAGCAGGATATTTGATGGTATTTTTCTTATCAGGAATTCAAGGAATCTCCGAAGAAGTGATGGAAGCGGCACGTATTGATGGAGCAGGAAGTTTTACCATTTTTAAAAAGATTACACTTCCGCTTCTTGCCCCTACTTTTTTATTTGTATCAACAGTAGCATTTACGAACAGTTTTAAGCTAGTGGATCATGTCGTTGTTATGACGGAAGGTGCACCGAATAATGCCAGTACACTGCTCCTTTATTATATTTATCAACAGGGATTTACAAATTTTAATTATGGAAAATCTTCTACCTTGACTGTTATTATGCTTGTCTTATTAATGGTGATTTCCTTACCAAGATTTTTAAGCCAAGATAAGAAAATTCACTATAATTAAAAGGAGAACGATATGAGAGAGAAAAATTTAAAGGGAAAATTAATTACTATTTTTTCAATTGTTTTAGGATTTTTGTGGTTAGCCCCTCTTATCTGGTTAGTTGGTACGGCACTGAGTGAGCCAAGTATTAAAATGTCTTTTTTGCCAAAGACAGGTTTTACATTGGATAATATTAAATATGTGTGGAATGCCATTCCTTTTGGAAAATATTACTTAAATACAATATTTTTGGTCGTCTGTACATTTGCGGTTCAATTTGTAACTTCTACAATGGCAGCCTATGCTTTAGGGGTTATGAATTTTAAAGGACAAGCCATTGTATTTGCTATTATTTTTATGCAAATTATCATTCCAAATGACGTGTTGATTACACCAAACTTTATGATGATTGCCGATTTAGGATTAAATGACACCAAACTTGGAATTATGTTGCCGTTTTTTGGCAGTGGTCTTGCGATCTTTTTAATTCGACAATATTTTAAAACCATTCCAAAAGCACTAGCAGAGGCAGCAAGACTGGATGGTGCTACTACATGGCAGACAATTTGGAGAATTTATATGCCTTGTGCAAAACCTGCCTACTTATCTTTTGCCGTTATTTCTGTTAGTTATCATTGGAACAATTATTTATGGCCGTTAATCGTAACGAACTCTCCTGAAAATCGCACATTAACCGTAGGACTTGCTATTTTTGCAAAATCAAAAGAAGCGAATATGCAGTGGGCAAATGTATGTGCAGCTACCTTAATTATTATTTTGCCTCTTTTAATTGCATTCTTTGTGGCACAAAAACAATTTATGAGTAGTTTTGTAAGTTCAGGAGTGAAAGAATAAGGAAAGAAAGAGTACATAGATTGTTATAAAAAATATGGAGGTGGTAAAATGGATTTAAAATTTTTGGGATATGGCTCTGCATTTAATCCACAACTTGGAATTACAAATGCCTATTTTGAACAGGAAAAAGATTTGTATTTGTTAGACTGTGGTGGAAGTGCTTTTGAACAATTAATGAGTCTTTTAGACTTGAAACAATATGATACAATTTACGTATTGTTAACACATTTACATGCGGATCATGTAGGGAGTCTCGGGACTTTGATTTCCTATGAATATTGTGTATGGAAAAAACAAGTAGTTGTTGTCTATCCAGACGAAACGATTATAGATTTATTATCTTTGCTTGGTATTGAAAAAAATTTTTATCAATATCACTCAGCGTTACCAAGTAATTGTACAATAAAAGCAACTCCGATTCTAGTAAAACATGCAGAAGAAATGAATTGTTATGGGTATTTATTAGAAGATCAAACAGAGAAAATTTATTACAGTGGAGATTCTGCTGATGTAGCAGATATAGTAAGAGAACAGTTTTTAAAAGGAGAAATTCAAAGAATTTATCATGACACATCCAGTGTTGAGTCAAACAGTCATTGTTATAGTAAGAAACTGGAGGAGGCATTTCCAAAAGAGTTTCGTAAAAATATTTATTGTATGCACTTAGATTGCCAATGTGAAGAAATGTTAAAAGAGAAGGGATTCTCCGTAGTAGAACCAGAATAAGGAAATAAGGAAATAAAAAAATAAAATAGAAATAAAAAAGTTATTGGAAAGGTGATGTAGAACGAAGAAGATAATATTTGTTTTATGTCACTTTTTCTATAGAAAGAGAGTTTTCACGGAAATAAAAAAGTAAAAAAGAGGAGGTATTCGATGGAAGAATGGTTAACAGAGCATATCGTATTACAATTGGATTTTGTTGGACGAATTTTATTAGCAGGAATTTGTGGTTATGCCATTGGACTAGAGCGACAGACAAAAAGAAAAATGGCAGGGCCAAAAACCCATGTTATTGTAGCACTTACCTCTGCACTTATGATTGTTCTTTCTAAATATGGATTTAATGATGTATTAGGGGATTATATAAAATTAGATCCTTCTCGTGTAGCGGCAGGAATTGTAACAGCCATTGGATTTTTAGGCTCAGGAATGATTTTTTCAAGAAACAATAATGTCATTGGGTTAACTACGTCGGCAGGGATTTGGGCAACGGTTGGTGTTGGAATGGCCATGGGAGCGGGAATGTATTTAATTGGAGTTTTGAGTACCGCTATGATTATTTTTGCAGAAGTATTTCTTGGAAGAAAAAATAATGTGTCAGAAAATGTCGAAGTAGAAAGACAGATTGAGATTACCTATATTGAGGAAGGAAACTCAGAAATCAATGTCTCCTCTATCTTACAATCTGGATTTGATGAAAATGGATTCCAAGTCGAAAAAGTACAAATAAAAAGAGAAGAAAATGGGATTACAAAAATTATTATTTCCGTGTGTTCGGATGAAAAGACAAATCCTTTCTTTTTGACAGAACTGATGGATCGCTATAAAGAAATCATAAAAGTATCCTTATAAACCATGGGGCTGTCGTATTAAGAAAATCTCATACAGAATATAGGAAAGATTCATAGAAAATACCCTATACCTTGTATGACTTAAACTTAGTGCAACAGCTCCATTATTTTATGTTAGAGTTCCATAGTATTCGGTTTATAATTCTTCAAATGCAATCTGCTTTGATTTTAAAAATGCTTTTAAATTATGATCCCATACTTGATCTAATGTTTTATCTAAAGTAAAAACTTTTAAAGAAGTGCCACTCGTACAAGTAAGAGTGCCGTGCTCAAAGTGCAGATTAAAAAACAATCCATTAATATCAGATGTCTGTAGTGGTAAATGGTTTAAATCGATTAATTTTTGAACGTTATAAGGTGCCATCATAAACACGATACGGAAAGACAGAGGAGTCTTTTTTCCTTTCATAAGAGAAAAAAGAAATGCCCGCTGTTCTTGAAAGTAACAGTGGGTACGCCCTTCTAATTTTTCCTGTTCTTCGGTATCGTAAAAATCTGTATTAATTTTCCCGTCAATAACATAAGAAGCGCCTGTTTTTATCGTTGCTTCATTTAAAAGAAAGCGATCAAATGTTTCTTCTAATAAAAGCATATTCATAAAATGTTTTACATCAATAATTTTAATTGCTAACATGAGTCCTCCAAAATTTATTTTTCAATCGTAGGTTTATAGTTTTCAATACGGTTTTTCCATCTGATATTTGTTCTTTCGAATGTATGAGTTATGACTTATTATACTATATTTTTGACAAAAAAGAAAAGGATTCAAAAATGTGGATGGTATCCTTTTCAAAAA
>UQVN01000213.1 GCA_900544525.1 uncultured Eubacteriales bacterium | reverse complement strand
TTTCCTAGAAAGATTTTATATATTAATTCTGTTTATCAATTTTATTATTTTCTATATAATAAGATTGAATGAGATTATAATACTTGAAAGAAAAACGAAATAATACAATAATAAAAATTAAGATTAATCCGATAGATAAAAAGAAAAAACGCAAGTCAAGGCATAAAATATGCAATGGCTTGCGTTTTTTGTCGTTTGTATGGAAGATGTAAGCCAAGCAAAAAGAAATAGCTTGTTTTCATAATGATGAAAATGAAAACAAAATCGAAAGGAGGCAATAAAATGGGGCAGAATTTACAAAAAAAAGCTCCCATTTATGAGGCTTTAGAACAATTTCGAAAGATGAGAGTTGTTCCGTTTGATGTTCCAGGACATAAACATGGTAGAGGAAATCCAGAACTTGTCAAGTTGTTAGGAGAACAATGTGTAGAAATTGATGTCAATTCAATGAAACCATTGGACAATCTATGCCATCCGATTTCTGTTATTAAAGAGGCAGAAGAGCTTGCGGCAAAAGCATTTCATGCAAGCCATGCATTTTTGATGGTTGGAGGGACAACCTCTTCTGTCCAAAGTATGATCTTATCTTGTTGCAAAAGAGGAGATAAAATTATACTTCCAAGAAATGTCCATAGAAGTGTAATCAATGCCCTTGTGCTTTGTGGTGCAAAACCAATTTATGTAAATCCAGATGTGGATCATCATTTGGGAATTGCCCTTGGTATGAAAGTATCCCAAGTAGAACAAGCGATAAAGGAAAATCCAGATGCGGTTGCAGTATTTGTAAATAATCCAACCTATTATGGAATTTGTTCGGATTTAAAGACGATTGTATCAATTGCGCATGAGTACCATATGAAAGTTTTAGTGGATGAGGCACATGGAACCCATTTTTATTTTGGAGAAAATCTTCCGATTTCCGCGATGGATGCAGGAGCAGATATGGCGTCTGTCAGTATGCATAAATCTGGCGGAAGTTTAACCCAAAGTTCCCTTTTGTTAATCGGAGAACATATGAATGTTGGCTATGTAAGACAGATTATTAATTTGACTCAGACAACAAGTGGATCTTATTTACTTCTTTCAAGCCTTGATATTTCAAGAAGAAATTTGGCGTTAAGAGGGAAAGAAGAATTTCAAAAAGTAATGGATTTAGCTGAATATGCAAGGGAAGAAATTGAAAAAATTGGAGGGTATAACGTTTTTTCCAAGGCATTGATCAATGGAAATAGTGTTTACGATTTTGACTCCACCAAATTAGCCATTCATACTTTGGACATCGGACTAGCTGGAATTGAAGTCTATGACATTTTAAGAGATGAATATGATATTCAAATTGAATTTGGAGATCTAGGCAATATTTTAGCCTATTTGTCCATTGGGGATCGAAAACAAGAAGTGGAACGTCTTGTCAGTGCTCTTGCCGATATTAAAAGACGATATCAAAAAAATAGAACTGGTTTATTATCCCAAGAATATATAGCACCAAAGGTAATTATGACGCCCCAAGATTCCTTTTATGCAGAAAAAGAATATTTAAAGTTAGAAGACACCGTTGGAAGAATCTGTAGCGAATTTGTAATGTGTTATCCACCGGGAATTCCAATCTTATCTCCAGGAGAAGAGATTACCCAAAAGATTCTTGATTATATTTTATATGCAAAGAAAAAAGGTTGTTCGATGACGGGTCCAGAAGATGCAAAAATTGAACATCTGAATGTTATAAAGGAGAGATAACAATGGAAATGTGGTTTTCTGATGAACATACTTCTGATGTCAAATTATCCATTCGTATTGAAAAACAACTGTTTAGTGGCTCCAGTGAATATCAGAGAATTGATGTACTGGCTTCTAAAGAATTTGGAAAAATTCTTGTTGTCGATGGAGATTTAATGCTAACAGAAAAAGATGAATTTATTTATCACGAAATGATCGCTCACGTTCCTATGGCGGTACATCCAAACGTAAAAAACGTGCTAGTCATTGGCGGAGGAGATGGAGCAGTCGTTCGAGAATTGATCAAATACAATGAAATTGCTGCCATTGATGTAGTAGAAGTGGATCCATTATTAGTGGAAGTATGTTTTAAATATTTACCAGAGATTGCTTGTAGTTTAAAGGACAAAAGAGTGACCATTTATAATGAAGATGGACTGCGATTTATTCGCTCCAAAACAGATGCCTATGACTTGATTATTATTGATTCTCCAAATCCATTTGGAGCAGGAGAAGGATATTTTACAAAAGAATTTTATGGGAACTGTTATAATGCCCTTCATGAAGATGGAATTATGGTAAATCAAAATGAGAGTCCTTTTTATTATGAAGAGGCGTTTCAGTGTCAACGTATGCATAAAAGAATTTTAGAATCTTTTCCAATTTCAAGAATTTATCAAGCCCATTTGCCATCGTACCCATCTGGACATTGGCTCTTTGGCTTTGCATCGAAAAAATATCATCCGATTGATGATTTAAGAGATGTAGAATGGAATTTAAAAGGAATTGAAACGAAATATTATGTGACACGTTTACATAAAGGAGTGTTTGCGCTCCCAGCATATGTGGAGGAATTAGTAAAAGATGTTGAATAAAAATGTTGTGAATTTTATTGGATGTGATTCAGAATATGAAGATGCAAAAGTTGTGCTGTTTGGTGCACCATTTGATTCCACTACTTCCTATCGACCAGGGACAAGGTTTGCTAGTCAAACAATTAGAAACGAGTCTTATGGATTAGAAACTTATAGTCCTTATAAGGATAAAGATATGGAAGAGGGTGCTTTTTTTGACAGCGGTGATTTAGAATTGCCAATTGGAGACTCAGAACAAGTGCTTCATAAGATTACAGAGCGTGTCAATATTATATTGGAAGATGGAAAAATCCCATTTATGATTGGTGGAGAACATCTTGTAACGCTAGGAAGTGTTCGTGCTATCGCAAAAAAATATCCTGAATTTCATATTATTCATTTTGATGCCCATACCGATTTGCGTGAAGACTATTTAGGTGTTCAATTATCCCATGCAAGTGTTATTCGCAGATGTTGGGAGATTGTAGGAGATGGAAGGATTCATCAATTTGGAATTCGCTCAGGAGAAAAGGATGAATTTTTATGGGCGACCATTCATACCAATATGCATAAATTTAATTTTGATGGATTAAAGGAAACAGTAGAGAAATTAAAAGGAAAGCCCGTTTATTTTACGATTGATTTGGATGTGTTAGATCCTTCTATTTTTCCAGGAACGGGAACGCCAGAAGCAGGTGGTGTCACCTTTATGGAACTTTTAGATGCGGTTCATCTCGTGCTCTCAGAATGCAATGTAATTAGCTGTGATGTCAATGAATTATGTCCAACATTGGATCCAAGTGGAACATCAACAGCAGTTGCTTGTAAAATTATTCGTGAGATGTTGTTAGATTTCATAAAAGAATAGAATCAAAAAAATAAAAAAACATAGAGAAAGAAAGGGAAGAAAAAATGGGAAAATGTTTAATTATCGGTTGTGGTGGAGTTGCGAGTGTAGCCATTCATAAATGCTGTCAAAATAGTGAGGTATTTGAAGAAATTTGTATTGCCAGCCGTACAGTTTCCAAATGCAATGACTTAAAAAATAAATTGGAAGGAACCACAAAGACAAAGATTACAACGGCACAAGTAGACGCAAATAACGTGGACGAACTGATTGCTTTAATTCAGAAAGTAAAACCAGAAGTGGTCTTAAACTTAGCACTTCCTTATCAAGATCTTACGATTATGGATGCTTGTCTTGCAACGGGAGTTCATTATGTAGATACGGCAAATTATGAACCAGAAGATACAGCAAAATTTGAATATAAATGGCAATGGGCATATCGTGAGCGCTTTGAAAAAGCGGGAATTACGGCACTTCTTGGCAGTGGATTTGATCCAGGGGTGACCAGTGTATTTTCTGCTTATGCTTTAAAACATTATTTTGATGAAATTAATTATATCGATATTTTAGATTGCAATGCAGGAGATCATGGCTATCCATTTGCAACCAATTTTAACCCAGAAATTAATATTCGAGAAGTATCTGCAAATGGATCTTATTGGGAAGATGGTCACTGGGTGGAAACAAAGCCAATGGAAATTAAAAGAGTATATAATTTCCCTCAAATTGGAGAAAAGGATATGTACCTATTGCACCATGAAGAGATTGAATCTTTGGCATTAAATATTCCGGGAATTAAAAGAATCCGTTTCTTCATGACGTTTGGTGAAAGTTACTTAACACACTTAAAATGCCTTGAAAATGTGGGAATGACTTCGATTGAACCGATTATGTATGAAGGAAAAGAAATTATTCCATTACAGTTTTTAAAAGCAGTTCTTCCAGATCCTTCTTCCTTAGGTCCAAGAACAAAAGGAAAAACAAACATTGGTTGTATTTTTATTGGAAAAAAAGATGGGAAAGAGAAGAAACTTTATATTTATAATGTATGCGATCATGAAAGTTGTTATAAAGAAGTTGGTTCTCAAGCAGTTGCTTATACAACAGGAGTGCCAGCTATGATCGGAGCTATGATGCTTTTAACAGGAACATGGAAAAAAGCAGGCGTTTATAATATTGAAGAATTTGATCCGGATCCATTTATGGATGCTTTAAATCAATGGGGACTTCCTTGGATTATAGAAGAAAATCCTGTTTTAGTAGACTAGAAAGGAGAAAACCTTTTGAAAAAAGAGCAATTAAGAACTCCTTGTTATGTGATACAAGAACAAAAAATTAGAGAAAACTTACAACGATTAAAGCAAATAAAAGAAGCAACAGGATGTAAAATTTTATTGGCACAAAAAGCGTTTTCCATGTATTCTTTGTATCCATTGATTGGACAGTATCTGGATGGAACAACAGCCAGTGGTCTTTATGAAGCAAGGCTTGGAAAAGAAGAAATGAAGAAAGAAAATCACGTCTATGCTCCTGCTTATCGAGAAGATGAAATCGACGAGATTATCTCTTACTGCGATCATATTGTTTTTAATTCTTTTTCACAATTAACAAAATATAAAGAAAAAGTAAAGCAGAAAGGGAAGAGTATCGGAATTCGCATTAATCCTGAATGTTCTACTCAAGAAGGACATGCCATCTATGATCCGTGTGCAGCAGGATCAAGATTAGGCATTACGAAAGCAAATTTTCGCCCAGAGCTATTAGAAGATGTAGAAGGAATTCATTTTCATACATTATGTGAACAAAATTCTCATGACTTAAAAACGACCTTACAAGCAGTGGAAGAAAAATTTGGTCCGTGGTTATCCAAAATGAAATGGATAAACTTCGGTGGTGGACACCATATCACAAGAGAAGATTATGATGTAGAGACACTGATTACTTGTATTAATAAGATCAAGGAGAAATATCATGTGCAAATCTATTTAGAGCCGGGGGAGGCAATTGCTTTGAATGCGGGAAGTCTTCTTACAACCGTATTAGATGTTGTCCATAATGGGATAGAGATTGCCATTTTAGATACATCCGCTTCTTGTCATATGCCAGATGTGCTAGAGATGCCATATCGTCCTCCATTAAAAGAATCGGGTAAATCGGGAGAAAAAGCCTATACCTATCGATTAAGTGCACCAACTTGCTTAGCAGGAGATATCATTGGAGATTACTCCTTTGATGAGCCTCTTACTTGTGGACAACGTTTAGAATTTCTTGACATGGCTATTTATACTATGGTGAAAAATAATACTTTTAACGGTATGCCATTGCCATCGATTGTGTTGGAGAGAGAAAATGGTGAGTGTCAAATCATACGAACGTTTGGATACGAAGATTTTAAAATGAGAATATAAATA
>UQVN01000212.1 GCA_900544525.1 uncultured Eubacteriales bacterium | reverse complement strand
AATTAGCATTAGATCCTTATTCAGGAACTGTAATTATTACAGATGTGGATACGGGAAAAGTGTTGACAGCCGTTTCTTATCCAAGTTATGACAACAATAAAATGGCAAACCATGTGGATAGTTCGTATTTCCAAAAGATTAATACCGATAAGTCTTCCCCAATGTTATTCCGTGCCACACAATCCCGTTCTGCTCCAGGATCGACTTTTAAACCTCTGATGGCGGTAGCAGGATTAGAGGAAGGAGTTATCTCTGATGGAACAACAATTTTTTGTAATCGTGTTTTTGATAAAATTGTACCATCACCAACTTGTCTTGGATATCATGGAAACGAAGTGGTAAGAACAGCAATTCGAGACTCTTGTAATGTCTTCTTTTATGAAGTAGGATATCGTCTTGGACTCGTAAATGGACGTTACTCTAGTGAAACAGGTTTAGAAAAAATTAAAAAATATGCCCATATGTTTGGGTTAGATGAAACAAGTGGTATTGAATTAAATGAATATTCTCCACAAGTTTCTACAGAAGATGCGGTTCGTTCTTCTATTGGACAAGGAACAAATAACTATACACCTTCTCAAATCGCTCGCTACGTAACAACAATTGCAAACCGTGGAACAACTTATAATTTAAGTCTTCTTGATAAAGTGAAAAATCAAGACGGAAAAACAATTAAGAAGTTTAAACCAGACGTACTTCACAAATTAGATGTAAAAGAAAGTACATGGGATGCAGTAGCAGATGGTATGTATTTAGTGGTAAATGGTGGACATAGTGCAAGTTTAACAGCAAACTTTAAAAATGCAAAATTAGATGTAGCTGGTAAAACAGGTACTGCACAGGAAGATAAACGTAGAGCCGATCACGCCCTCTTTATGTCTTATAGTCCATCAAAAGATCCAGAGATTTCAGTGACCGTTGTTGTACAAAATGGATATACTTCTGCAAATGCTGCTAAGATTGCAAGCGACATTTATAAATACTATTTCAAGACAGATACGGTGGACAATGTAGAATAATGAAATTATTTGACGTTTTATGCCGTACTTGTTCTTAGAATCGCCAATTGACAGAACTTTATAATCTAGTATATAGTATATAGGTAGAGGTGAAGATATGAAAAACCCAGTATTAATAAAGGGAAATAAATATGGTATTTCGCTTGCCTTGGATCAAAGCCTTGAATTTAATGAGTTGTTAGAACAAATTGGTCAAAAGTTCAAAGACTCTGCGAAATTTTTTGATTCTAGTCATCAGACCGCAATTTCATTTGAGGGGCGTATTTTGTCCAATGAAGAGATACAAGCGATTTTAGATACGATAAAAGAAAATTGTGATTTGGATATTGCTTATGTCATCGATAATTCAGAAGAGATCAATGAGCGATTTCAAACGGCTATCGCTTTAAATGATGCATTAAAGCAACAGATGGAATTACAGGAAAAAATGAAAGAACAAGAACTAGAAGAAACAAGTTCTGAAATCAGAGAAACATTTATTCCAAATTGTGATGATGGAAGATTCTATAAAGGGACTCTTCGTTCTGGACAAGCCATTGATTCTGATTCAAGTATTATTATTATTGGTGATGTGAATCCAGGTGCATCTGTAACAGCCAAGGGAAATATTATTGTCCTTGGCTGTTTAAAAGGAACCGCTTTTGCTGGTTCTGATGGAAATGAAAAATCATTTGTTGCAGCGCTTGACATGATTCCTATGCAGATTCGCATTGGGAATGTCATTGCAAGGGCGCCAGATAACAGTCGCCCGAAAAAAGGGTTCTTTAAGCGAGAACAGCCAGAGGCAGAAGCAAAAATCGCTTATGTAGAAGAGCAAAATATCTATATTGAACCAATTAGCAAAACGGTATTAAGCGATTTGAAGCTATAGTACCGTTTGCATACAGAGTACATATGTGGAGGAATAAGAATATGAGTGAAGTAATTGTAATTACATCAGGGAAGGGCGGGGTCGGCAAAACAACAACAACAGCAAATGTCGGAACTGGTCTTGCAAAATTAAATAAAAAAGTTGTATTAATTGACACGGATATTGGACTTCGTAACTTAGATGTAGTTATGGGACTAGAAAACCGGATTGTATATAACTTAGTCGATGTTATAGAAGGAAATTGTCGTGCAAAACAAGCTATGATTAAAGATAAGCGCTACGAAAATCTATTCCTCCTACCATCTGCACAAACAAGAGATAAAACATCTGTAACACCAGAACAGATGAAAAAATTAGTAGATGAATTGAGAGAAGAATTTGATTATATTATTCTTGACTGCCCTGCTGGTATTGAACAAGGATTTAAAAATGCTATTGCAGGCGCGGATCGTGCTTTAATTGTTACGACACCAGAAGTTTCTGCTATTCGTGACGCAGATCGCATTATTGGTCTTTTAGAAGCCCATGGCTTAAAACAAATTGAGCTCATTGTCAATCGTATTCGTATGGATATGGTAAAACGTGGAGAAATGATGTCAAAAGAAGATGTTGTTGATATTCTCGCTATCGATTTAATTGGAGCAGTTCCAGACGATGAACATATTGTTATTTCTACAAACCAAGGAGAACCTTTAGTTGGAAATGACTCACAGGCAGGACAAGCCTATATGAATATTTGTCATCGTATTTTAGGAGAAGAAGTGCCATATTTAAATCTTGATAATGAAGGATTGTTAAAAAAACTTGCGAATATATTCAAACGATAAAAGGGGGGAGAAGATTTGGGCTTAATGGACGTTTTTTTTAAGAAAAAAGCTTCTGGAGACATGGCAAAAGACCGATTGAAACTTTTACTTGTTTCGGATCGGGCAAATTGCTCACCAGAGATTATGGAAATGATAAAAAATGATATTATTAAAGTGATTTCAAAATATATGGAAATTGATGCAGAGGCCTTAGATATTCAGATTACTCAGACGGAATCTGATGAAGGGAATGGTGCTGTCCCAGCTCTTTATGCGAACATCCCAATTAAAGATATGAAAAATAAAGGAAACAATGAATAATGTGCATAAAGGTGATTAAAGATGTTAAAAAAATACCACTGGAGAAACTATAGTTTTAAATTATTTTTAACAGTAATGATTCTTTGTGGTTTAGGAACTGTTTATATCTATGCAGCGAAACCTGAGTATATTAGCAAACAATTATTGGGAATGGTGATGGCATTTTTCATCATCACAATAATATCATTGATTGATTATAACCTGATTTTAAAATATATATGGGTCATTTATGCAATCAATGTAGTCATGTTAATTGGCGTAAAATTGTTTGGTCTTAATGTAAATGGTGCTACTCGTTGGTTTTCGATCAAAGGGTTTGGTACCTTACAGCCATCGGAGTTTAGTAAAATCATTATGATTTTATTTGCTGCTTATTTTCTTGATAAACACAAAGACAGTTTGAATGAATGGAAAACAATTGGAAAATTTGCTATTCTTTGTTTATTTCCAGTTAGTTTGATTCTAATCGAGACGGATCTATCGACAAGTCTTGATATTTGTATGATCTTAGCAGCTATTTATTTTGTTGCTGGACTCAGTTGGAAGCGGATTATTATAATTTTAAGTGTAGCTCTCGCAATCGGTGGTATTTTTATTGCAGATGCTACAAGAGAAAACCCTATTATTCCAGATTATATGGTAAACCGTATTCTTTCCTTTATCGATCCAGCAGAACATCATGATGCTGGTGCTTATCAGCAGACAAACTCGGTTATGGCAATTGGATCGGGACAGTTAAAAGGAAAGGGTCTTTTTTCTGATTCACTTGCCACTGTAAAAGATGCAAAATTAGTATCCGAACAACAAACTGACTTTATTTTCTCCATTGTTGGAGAGATGACAGGATTTATTGGATGTATGATAGTTATTGCATTATTGGTATTAATAGTGTTACAATGTATAGGGATAGCTAGAAAGGCAAAAGATATGCAAGGAATTCTTATTGCAACAGGGGTTTCTGCGCTATTTGCTTTCCAGTCTTTTATGAATATTGGGGTAGCAACACAGCTTTTGCCAAATACAGGACTTCCATTACCGTTTGTTAGTTATGGCTTAAGTTCCTTAGTTGGATCATCGATTGGTATTGGCTTAGTGATTAACATTGGGTTACAACGAAGAAAGTATTAGGAGGGAATTCATATGAATATAGGATTAATTGCCCATAACGCAAAAAAGAAATTAATGCAAAATTTTTGTATCGCCTATCGTGGAATTTTGAGCAAACACGAATTATACGCAACAGGAACAACAGGTCGTTTAATTGAGGAAGTGACTAATTTGAATGTCCATAAATATTTAGCGGGACATTTAGGCGGTGCTCAGCAGCTTAGCTCTCAAATTGAACATAATCAAATTGATATGGTAATCTTTTTAAGAGATCCACATAAACCATCTAGCCACGAGCCAGATATTAGCAATGTGATGCGTTTATGTGATACTTATAATATTCCAGTTGCTACCAATCTTGCAACAGCAGAGCTTTTAATTAAAGCATTAGAACGTGGAGATCTTGATTGGAGACAATACGTATAATCAACAATGTGAGGAAAGAGAAGTTGTTTAACAAGAGAGGCATTTCTTGTTAAACAACTTTTTTTCCATAATTTATGAATGGAGGTTCTCTTAAATGATGTTAAAAAAAATATCCGCTTTTTTATTGACGGTTAGTTTAACATTTTCTCTAGCGGGATGTGGGAATGGATTAAACAATGCGTATGTGAAAAATGATGGCTCTTTTTATTTTTTGGAAGACACGGTAAGTCACTCGGATCGATTTGCTGCTAATTTAGCGGTTGTTCCGAAATTATCTTATTTAGATAAAGACTTTAATGCTGATGTTACTTCTGCTTTATTAGTTGATAATACAACCAATACGCCAATTGTAGCATCGAGTGCTCATGCAAAAATTTACCCTGCCAGCCTTACCAAATTAATGACGGCTTATTTGACAGCAAAATATGCAAAAATGGATGATGTTGTAACATTAAATGAAAATTTAACATTTGAATCGGGAGCACAAATTCTTCATTTGAAAAAAGGAGATACGGTAACCGTTTCTGAACTTTACCATGGTCTTTTAATTTACTCTGCCAACGATTGTGCGTCTATGTTAGCACTACATATTTCAGGTAGCGAGGAAGAGTTTGTTAAATTAATGAATAAAGAAGCAAAGGCGCTTGGAGCGACAAATACTCATTTTGCCAATGCCCACGGTCTTCATGATCCAGACCATTATACAACGGCTTATGATTTATATTTAATGTTTAAGGCGAATTTACAATATCCAGAGTTTCAAGAAACCGTGTCCATTCCACAATATACAATGAAATATACCAATGCCAGTGGGAGCCCAGTATCTGTTACATTTAGCACCACAAATCTTTATCTTGCTGGGGAATATCCAGTACCAAAAGGGGTGACGATGGTTGGTGGAAAAACGGGAACAACACAAGCAGCAGGGTCTTGTCTTGTTATTTTAACAAAGAATAAAGAAGGGCATGAATTTATCTCTGTTATTACAGGTGCATTGGATAAACCTAGTTTATACTCAAGTATGACTAAATTATTGGTGAAAGAAAACAGTTAGACGTTTTTTTGAGAAGTTCGCAAAGCGTACATCTCATGTTTTATAAAAAAATCTTGCATATTTATTCGTATTGTATTATAATACCAATGTATGGAAAACGAAGATAGGATAAGAGCAGAGTTCTCCATGCAAATATTTTGTTGGCGACTTTCGTTGCCTTATTGATTGAGTTAAAAGCTCAAATTTTATAAGTTGGTCACTTTATAACCTCATATGCATATCGCATGTACAACTTGTGAAACGGTCAATAAGAGTAGTAAAAGTAAAATATTTGCTATATAGACTCTAGCCCATCTCGGATATTATAATAATAATATCGTTTT
>UQVN01000211.1 GCA_900544525.1 uncultured Eubacteriales bacterium | reverse complement strand
GACTTTCTCTACTTTTTGTTCCATTACAACTTTATGATTGCGATTTCTTCTGGCTTCCTTTGCTTTTTTACTTGCCATAATTTTTGCCATAGTTTTACTCCTTTTGCTTTCTCTATAATTACTATTTCGAATGCGGTTGATACGTTCTCAGCATTTAGACCACCTTAACCATTCTATTCTTTCACAAAATGAGAATTTTGTCAAACAAATGTTCTTTACAAATTTCCTCTTATAAAATTTTTTATTTATATTATTATAAATACAATTATTTAGCATAATCATTTACTATTAAGAATTTTTATAATAATAGCCGAAATACTTGTTCTGCCGTTGCCTTTAAATTTTCTTTTGCATTTTCTTTTTTTATCGCTTCTTCTAATGTAGTAATCCCACGAACAATTGGAAAATAAGCATCGATTCCCTTTTCATTGCAAATTTTAGCATCTTTTGTAACACTTCCTGCAAATGCGATCACTTGTATCCCATGTTTTTTTGCTAACTTGGCCACACCAATCGGTGCTTTCCCCATAGCAGTCTGATGATCTAGTCTTCCTTCTCCTGTGACTAAAAGATCCGCCCCTTGTAAAGCTTCTTCTAAATTCACCGCCTCTAAAATCAAATCAATTCCAGATCGTAGCGTTGCCTGTAAGTAAGCAACTAAAGCAAAACCTAGTCCTCCAGCTGCACCAGCCCCCTCTATCTCTCGTTTATCCACTCCTAAAAAGGTTTCTGTCACATCTGCAAAATGGCTCATTGCTTTATCTATTCTTTCTCTTTCCTCCATTTTAACACCTTTTTGTGGCCCAAAAACATAGGTAGCCCCATTTTCTCCACAAAGTGGATTATTCACATCACAAGCCACCTCGATTTGGCAACACTCCAACGAAATGGCATCTTTTTTCTTTTGAATGGTTTGAATTTCACTTAATACTTTTGCCCCTTCTCCAACTGGATTTCCTTCTTGATTCAAAAATTCATATCCTAAGGCTTGTAACATCCCGATTCCGCCATCGTTTGTAGCACTACCTCCAATCCCCAAAATAATTTTTTTCGCTCCCCTTAGCACAGCATCTTTTATAAGCTCTCCAACACCATAAGTTGTCGCCTCCCACGGATTTCTCTCCTCTTCTTTCAATAAAACAATTCCGGATGCAGATGCCATTTCCATAATAGCAGTCTTTGATTCTTCTATCCAACCATACACAGCCATTACAGGCTCTTTTAATGGCCCTGTAACTATTTTTTCTATCCGCTCTCCATGCAAACCTTCTATCAATGCTTCTGTCGTTCCCTCTCCTCCATCTGCCAAAGGCTTTATAACAACTTCTGTTTCTTTTTGAACCATATGAATAGCCTCTTGAATGGCAGTTCCAGCTTCTAAGGAAGTCATACTTCCTTTTAAAGAATCAATGGCAATTACTACTTTCTTCATTTTTCTTCTCCTCTTTTCTATCTGCTATCTTTTACTCGCTACTTGACTCATTCCCTTCCCATAAATCTCAATATTTTTTTGGAAATTCATAGAAAACGAGTTATAATAAAATTATAACACTATAGTTTTATTTTTTATTTTATTAACCAATTATAATGAATGATCATTTCTATGGAGGTATTTTTTATGAGAATTGAAAAAAAAGAAAATGTAAATGGCGGTATCGGTCCTATTTATATGAAACACATTTTAGAAGAAAACCAAAAGAATCCAAAAACAAAGCTCTTTGCCGAAGTAACAATTCCTTCTGGAAGCATTTTAGGCTATCATGAACACCATGGTGAAAGCGAAACTTACTACATTATTTCTGGTGAAGGAGAGTATAATGACAACGGAACACCCCGTCCTGTAAAAGCAGGGGATATGACATTTACTCCAAACGGTTCTGGTCATGGGATGTCCAATACAAGCAAAGAGGATCTTATATTTATCGCTCTCATTCAATTAGATTAATAACCCGAATATGTGGAATATAATAGCGAAACTTGACGTAAATTGAAAATAAAATTTGCAAAACAAGTCATGGTAATTTCCTACAATTTCCTATACTATATTTTTGTACGCAATCATTATTTAGAACCCTCTTTTTTGAGTTTCTAACATTCACGGGGCACTGCCAAAAGAACATTGATTTCTTTTGGCTTATGTCTTTTATAACAAAATTAATTTTAGAAATCATCATTTTGGGGTTCTTTTTAAGGGATATATTTCACATAGAAATACTCCCTTAATATTTTATTATCTTTGCGTAAATTATAATAAGTGAGGTATTTGGTATGAAAAAATTGTTATTGGCTTTTTGTCTTTTAGTAACTATTGTTTCCACATCTCCATACATAGTTTCTGCTAGTTCTGATCTTTCAGTGGAACAATCTGGCGGTTCTTCAGAATATTCTAATGGACCTATGATTCCTGATCAATCATGATATATTTTCTTTCTTTAAGAAGGCTATATAGCCTTCTTGAAGAAAAAGCTCACTTACTTTAAATGCCATTTTAATACTACTGGTTTTTTCCAATTTTTCTTCTTTTGACAATTCCTCTCTCTTTTCTAATTCTTTATAATTCCATGCAATTTCATATAAAAAGTGCTCCATATAAACAGCATCTTTTGCTTTCATATTCAATGCGATTCCTCTTCTCGCTTCTGAAATACACTTTCTATGCTTCCCAGCACTTCCAAGCACATTCACATAATTAACGAGCAACATCATATAATCTGCACGACCCGATAACTCATATTGTCCCTCAAAATACCGTAATAACTTTTCATATAAAAGTATTCCTTTTTCACAATCCACTGCATCTTTATAAGAAGCTGCTATATTATTTAAAATCCCTACTTCATTTCGACTTAAAAATCCATAGCTTTTATTTTCTTCTTCTATTTTTTCATAATCTGGAATTGTAATTTTTAATACTTCTATCATTTTCTCTCGAAATTCTTTTGGGGATATCTTGCCTTCTATATGAGATATAATCAATTTTTCTTTGGCTATAAACTGCTTATTATACTTGTTGTTCAAATCAATTTTTGGCTCTAATTGTTCTAAAAGTTCTTTTGCTCCCTTGGCATCAATGACTCTTATTTTATCCCCTAGCTCGTATCGCAATTGATGAGCTTCATAATCATTACTTTGAATTGGGGCTGCATAAAATCTCATTTCCTTATTAAATTTCTTTAAATAAGTTTCACAAGTCTTTTTTGTTGGATTGCTATGCCCATTTTCAATACGGGACAACGTCTCCGGAACAATACTATAATTTTCTTGCTCACTAAAATGCATTAACTCCTCTTGGCTCATATTAAAATTTTTTCTTAAATTCCGAAATACTTCACCAATTCCATATACACCATATCGATTATTCGTAATCCCTTCCATTTTCTCCCCATAGTGGTTTGCATATTGTTCTAACTGTTCGATAACGTAATACCATTCTTCAATCTGGTTTTTTTCCTTTTGAAATCCTAATTTATTTTCTATCTCCATCTGTAATCGCAACAGTGGTTTTAGCTTATCCAAATTTTTGCTTTCACGCTTTATTTTAATCCCCTTTCTACATAAAAACCATGCTTCTTCTAACTTCCCTCTACTTGCCTTTTCACAAGCTAATTTATGCACTGCAATGGTGTAAATCCGATTCATCTCTGGATTATTTTCAACCTTTGTATCTATGTAATCAATTAACTGCTGTAATGCTTCATACCCCTTCTCTTTTTCAAACTGTACTGCCAACTCTGCCCAAGCTAAATAGGCTTCTATTTCTTGATAGCATAAATAATATTTTTTTAGCTGAAAGTTATTCTCCTGCAAATTTACTAATGTTATTTCTAAAGCTCTTTGTAACTCTTCCATTGCTTCCTTATTTTTATTCTGTAATCGCAATAAACGAGCATTAGCAAACATTTTATATTGCTTATGAAGAGGCTCGTTCACCCCCTTAAAATTTTTATACTTCTTTAATAACATTTGAACTACTTCTAAGTTCTTTTCCTCCAAAAAAGAATTAATCTCTACTTGAAGTTGAAATAGACGAATATCATCATTGTTTAAAACTTTTTCCCAATAAAGTAACGTTTTCCCAAGCCGTTCAAACAATGCCTCTAGTAACATTTTATCTGGTTCTTTTTTTCCCTGTTCAATTCGAGATAACATGGATACTGAACAAATTCCCTGACATAACTCTAATTGTCGAATCCCTTTTTCCTTTCGTATCTCTCCAACCAGTTTTCCTAATTGATTCTTCTCTTCTGTCAAATAAATCTCACCTCATACTTTTATTACTTGTTTCCCCTTATTCGATTTTCTCTTTTATTTTATTCACACCCTCCAATCCCACATGAAAAAAATTCCCTTAGCATTTTAGTATTCGCCTCCCCTATGCATCAACTATAAATGTTCTAATATTATACCAAAAAATACGACAATTGAATATACTTCTTACCAAAAACTTGCCTTTCTTCTTAATTTTGTCAAAATCTTTATACTCATTACATAAAAAAACTGTTACACATTCAGTCTTTCAACTAATTTTGTGTAACAGCTTTATCATTGTTAACTCGTTGCCTTTACGAAAATGAATTTAAAGGCTCAATACTTCGTTCTAAAATCCCCTTCATATAAGCAATAAAAATCCCATAATTCGTAATTGGTATTCCTTGATCTACTGCACAACGGATTCGGTATTTCATTTCACGTTCATTCAAAGTACACCCACCGCAATGTACAATCAACTGATATTTGGAAAGATCATTTGGGAACTCTGTTCCACTACAAGTTTCAATATGAATATCTTTTCCCTTTGTATAATTACGAATCCAGTTTGGAATTTTTACTGTTCCTATATCCTCACACTGACGATGATGTGTGCATCCTTCTGCCATTAAAATTGTATCCCCATCTTTTAAATTTTCAATGGCTCTTGCTCCTTTTACTGCTTCCCAAAGATCTCCTTTATAGCGAGCAAATAAAATAGAGAAAGAAGTTAATGGCACATCATCTGGTGTTTGCTTTGCTACTTCTGAAAATGCTTGACTATCTGTAATAACAAGTCTTGGTTTTTGTCCTAACTTCTCCAAAGTCTCTTTTAGTTCTGTATCTTTTACAACAATAGAAACAGCACCTGCCTCTATAATATCGCGAATTGTCTGTTGTTGTGGTAAAATTAATCGTCCTTTTGGGGCAGAAGCGTCAATTGGAACAACTAATACTACAAAATCCAATGGTTTTAACAAATCTGCTACTAAAGGTCTTTTTTTCTCTTCTTTTGGAATAAGATTTCCTATCCGCTCTTTTAGCTTTTCGATATTGAGTTTGGAAGTTGCACTGACATAAATACGTTCCCTTGACTCTTCCATTTCCTCTCTCATTTCATCCATTTTATTGACAACGATTAAATATGGAATTTTTTTCTCTTTTATCACTTCTAGCAATGCTTCATCCTCTTTTGACATTCCAATGCTTCCATCAATCACAAGTAATGCAATATCTGTTTTATTCAGCACTTGATATGTTTTTGAAATACGCATTTGCCCTAAAACTCCAACGTCATCAAGCCCTGGAGTATCGATTATAACAACAGGTCCTAATGGCAACAATTCCATTGCTTTTGAAACAGGATCGGTTGTTGTTCCTTTTATATCCGATACAATCGCAAGTGACTGGCCTGTAATGGCATTAATTAAACTTGATTTTCCCGCGTTTCTTTTTCCAAAAATACCAATATGCAATCGTTCTGCTGATGGTGTACTATTAAGTCCCATATATTTCCCTACTTTCTATTCTAAACTATAATTCTTTTCTCAATATAACTCTTGAATAGTCAAAGTATAGTATACACCTATTTCGCTGTCAATTCTATTTCTTTTCTTTTTCACTTTTGTCTAATTGGTTTCTTATTATTTTCTAATTTCCCCCGATTTTTCATTTTTGTAAATGGCTGAAAAATCATATTTTTATGTAAACTTA
>UQVN01000210.1 GCA_900544525.1 uncultured Eubacteriales bacterium | reverse complement strand
CTTATAAAAAGAAATTTATGTGTAAGAAAGCAGAAGTATTAGGTTTATATGGACAGAATGGTTCTGGAAAAACAGCAATTATTGATACATTATATTATTTACAAAGAATTATGATAGGACTTCCGTTGGAAAAAGATTTTGCGGATTATATTGATGTTAATTCTAATACGGCGGAGATTACAGCTAATTTTCATATCTTTGCAAAAGAAGATGTTCATTATGAAGTAGGTTATAATATTATAATACAAAAAAATGAAAAAGATGTAGAGATTGCAAGAGAAACGTTAAGTTGTGCCATTAATGAAAATGGTGTTCGAAGTAATAAAACAATATTTATGGATTATAAAAGACTGGATAGAGGAATCATATTCAGACCTCAAAAGAGAGTTGCGGAATTGATAGAGGCGAATAGTGAAAACAAGACAGATCTAATTGTAGCTAGAAAAATAGCAGAGAAAGATAATTGTTCTTATATTTTTGGAGAAAATACTATGGAGATTTTTTGCAGAGATTATGAGAATAAGTTTAGACACTATTCAGAAGTAATAAAATCTTTATTTAAATTTGCTTTAAAGGATCTTTTTGTAATACGAAATACTCATTCAGGCGTAATTTCTGCTAACTTTCTACTTCCTATGGCATTTAGAATTGAACGAAATGAAATTAGAATGAAGGGCGATTTTGCTGTTTCACTGACAAAACCAGTGGTTTTAGATAAAGAAAAAAAGAAAATATTGGATATGATTGTGGAACAGATTAATATGGTGCTTTATACAATTATTCCAGGAATGAGAATAGGTGTTTATGATTATGGAATGCAACTAATGGATTCTGGAGAAGAAGGTTATCGAGTTGAATTAGTTTCTGAACGCGAAAATATGCGCCCAATTCCAATTCGTATGGAATCAGAAGGAATTATAAAAATTATTTCTATTTTAAATGCATTGATTCAGGCATTTGGAAACGAATCCATTTGTTTAGCAATTGATGAATTAGATTCAGGGATTTTTGAATATATGTTAGGAGAGCTGTTAGATGTTTTTGCGAAAAGTGCAAAAGGGCAATTGATTTTTACATCTCACAATCTTCGTGCTTTAGAAATGTTAGATAAGGATAGTATTATGTTTTCTACAACAAATCCAGAAAAGAGATATATCCATATGAAAAATATAAAAGTATCAAATAATCTTAGAGATGTATATCTTAGAGGGATTACTTTAGGTGGACAAGAGGAAATTATCTATGAAGAAACGGATAGCTTGAAAATTGCAAGAGCATTTAGAAAGGCGGGGAGGAGAATACAAGATGAGGGAAAAGAAAGTAGTTGTATTTATAATGGAAGGACCGAGTGATGAATCGGCTTTAGGAACTATTATGAAAGAATATTTTTCAAGTGATGAAGTGCAATTCATTGTTATACATGGAGATATTACGCTAAAAGACTATGTTTCTGTTGATAATATTATAAAAAGGATTAATGAACAGATAGAAAGTATAAGAAATAAATATCGATATAAGAAAAGTGACTTTAAACAAATTATTCATCTTGTGGACACAGATGGTGTTTATATTCCAGAAACTTCTATAAAAAAATTCGATGTAGAAAAGGTTCAATATTGTGAGGATTGTATCCAGACAAAAGATACGGATGCAATTGTAGAACGCAACCGACGAAAAGGGGAGATACTGTTTAAACTTAGGAAAACAGGAAAAATTGGTAATATACCCTATAGGATTTATTTTAACTCATGTAATTTAGAACATGTCCTATATGGGGAATTGAAAGATTTTTCAGATGAAGAAAAGCAGATTTTATCTGATGATTTTGCAGATGAATACGATGGAAAAGCAGAAGAATTTATTGAATTTATATCAGAACCAACAGTTGCAGTGTTAGGAAACTATCAAAAAACATGGGAATATATTGAGAAAGATAAAAATTCTCTAAAGAGAAATTCAAATATGCATTTGATATTTCAGGGTGAGTAGTTTTATTTTGGTATTCATAATGTATTTTTGGAATAAGTTGTTCTTTTTATAGGCCTAAATATGAGGTGATTGTTGACTTTATCGTAGTGCAGTGATACAATAAGAAACAATAAATTAAAAAGGGGATGACTGGAATTGAATCATTACAACGTTTGTTTACCAAACTACTCCATTGGAACGGATTGTTATAAAGAAATTGGCTATTATGCAAGATATTATGGAAAGAAAGCAGTAGTAATCGGTGGAAAGACAGCTATGTCCAAGGTAAAAGCTGCATTACTAGAAGGAATTGCTGGTACTGATATCGAAATTCTTGATTTTATTTGGTACGGAGGCGATTCTACTTATGAGAATGGAGATGCTTTGGTTGCCAATGAAATAGTACAAAAAGCAGATATTATTTTCGGAGTTGGCGGAGGAAGAGCCTGTGACACTTGTAAATATGTAGCAAATGAAATGGATAAGCCATTGTTTGCGTTTCCAACAGTAGGAAGCAATTGTGCTTCGGTAACGGCTATCTGCGTTATGTATCATTCCGATGGAAGTTTTCGAGACTATTATTATCCAAAACTTGCAGAACACACTTTTATTAATCCTAAGATTATTGCAGATTCCCCATATGAATTATTGTGGGCTGGAATTGGAGATGCCCTATCCAAAGAATGTGAAGCTGTTTTTTCTAGTAAAGAGGATGATTTATCTCATACACCGCTGATGGGGGTACAGTTAAGTAAGATTTGTACAGAGCCACTGCTTGCTTATGGAAAAGATGCCTTACAGGCATGTAAAGAGAAGAAAGTAACTACTGCGCTAGAACAAGTAGTCTTAGATATTATTGTTTCGACTGGATTAGTATCCAATATGACAACTCAGATGCCAGATTATTACTATAACTCATCATTGGCACATTGTGTTTATTATGGTTCAACGGTGACGGAAGCAGGGCATAAGCACTTACATGGAGAAATTGTAGCGTTAGGTGTCCTTTGTCTTCTTACTTATGATGGAAAGTTGGACGAAAGAGATCGTATTATGCAGTTCAACAAAGAGATAGGATTACCGATTTGTTTTGATGATATTGGAATTAAAGAAGATGAGTTCGATGTTAT
Organism: uncultured Eubacteriales bacterium; assembly: GCA_900544525.1. GTDB lineage: Bacteria > Bacillota > Clostridia > Lachnospirales > Lachnospiraceae > Scybalomonas. Next base: position 2,899 of record UQVN01000210.1, on the reverse strand, counting down.
GGTAGAAAAAGCAATGACAAGTACCGAGTGGAAATTCCGTCCAAAAGATGTGACAAGAGAAAGATTTATGCAATGCATGATGGAACAAAATAAGGCAGGAAGAGCATGGAAAGCAAAATAAATTTCTATGTAAAAATGGTGCATTGATCAAGATATAATGAAATGAAGAAAACGATGGGATTTAGAAAGATTTTGTATTAAAAATATAAGTTTTGTTATAAGAAATGTATAGAATATGTTTCCTAACATTAAAAAATGAGAAGGAGTTGGTAGAATGAGTAAATATAAGCTATGGGATGCCTTAGCACAGGCAAAGAATTACAAGTGGGTGGATTTGACACTTTCGCTTAATAATGATAGTCCTTACTGGGCAGGAATTCCAGATGGCTCAGTTGAATTAGGAAAGACGTGTTTTGATTGGGGAAATGAAATGCTTGATTGCTTGATTCAGACATTTAAGTTTCCAGGGCAATTTGGAACACACATCGATTTTCCAGGGCATTTTATAAAAGGAAAAGATCTTTCTGAAAAATATGGTGTCAATGACTTGGTTTTTCCATTGGTTGTGATTGATATTACAGAGAAAGTAAAACAAGATGCTCACTATGCAGTCACAGTCAATGATATCAAGGAATATGAGGAAAAATATGGGAATATTCCAGATGGCGCATTTGTTGCATTGAGAACAGATTGGTCAAAGAAATGGCCTGATATGGAAGCAATTTCAGGAACGGATGCAGATGGAAATGATAATTTTCCAGGATGGTCTTTAGAAGCATTACAGTACATTTATGAAGAGCGCAATGCAGCAGCTAATGGTCATGAAACGTTAGATACCGATGCTTCTGTCATTGCAGAAGCTGCAGGTGATTTAATTTGTGAGAGATATGTTCTTGGAAAGGGAAAGATTCAAGTAGAGATGTTAACGAATCTGGATCAAGTAGCCGAAGCAGGTGCAGTGGTAATTGTTTCGTATCCGAGATTTGAAGGGGCAACAGGATTGCCTGCGAGAGTTTGGGCGATAACAGAATAGTTTCTAAATACATAATACATAAAGGAGAAAAATTTTGGAGATTAAGAAAATTGATTATGATTTTTCCGTATGTAAAGTGAAAGATTTTTCAAAGGTGAATTTAGACAATGAGTATTGTTTTATCGGTAAAACCGATGAAGAAAATTCCTTAGTTTGCATCACAGAAAATATTCCAGAGAATGTAACAGAACGAGAGGATGATTGGAAAGCGTTTCGAATACAGGGAGTGTTAGATTTTTCACTTATCGGAATTCTGGCCAAAATATCAGCTTTATTAGCAGAAAATAAGATTGGGATATTTGCTATCTCAACATATAATACCGATTATATTTTGACAAAAAAAGATAACTATGAGAAAGCATTAGAGGTGCTTATAAATGCTGGATATCAGGTCGTATAATTTTAGAAAATAAAAATTCAAAATGATTGTATAAAAAATGAAAAAGAGCAAAAGGAGATTATCATGGAGTGTGGTAGTCTCCTTTTTGCAATATTATCAGAAGGAGATAGTCATACCAGTAAGATATATGCTACGAAAACTGGAAGATATCCTCACTTTTCTTGCAGGAAATAAAATGATATAATAATCCATTATAAACAAAAGGAGAGTATTTTTATGATGAATACAAATAAAAAGGGAATTGTAACAATGGAAGGAGGTAGAGTTCAGTAAGATTCTTATCCTCCTTCCTATCCGATAGCTGATAGAGATAAATGGAGGTAAAAACATTGAATTATTTAAAAGATTATGCTATAAATGAACGTTTTATTACAGAGGCGACTCTGTATCCTGAATACCAATTGGCAAGAGTGGTTGCTCAATATCGTGGAAAGTATCGGGTAGTTACCGAACACGGTGAAGCATTAGCACAAATATCAGGAAAAATGAGATTTGATACCGAAGAGTTAGCACAGTATCCTGCGGTTGGAGACTACGTTATGGTAAGAAAACAAGATGGGGATTTTGAGGTTATCATTCATCATATTTTAACAAGGAAGAGTCTTTTTGTAAGAAAGGCTGTTGGTATTTCAGGGCAAGCACAATCCGTTGCAGCTAATATAGATACCGTATTTCTTTGTATGTCCTTAAATCAAAATTTTAGTTTAAATCGTATGGAACGATATCTTTCTATTGCTTGGGATAGTGGTGCTACGCCTGTCATTGTGTTGACAAAGGCGGATTTATGCGATGATGTGTCAGAGGCGATTCGAGAGGTGGAACAGATTTCCCTCTTTTCCGATGTAATTGTGTTATCGATGTTTGATACGGATATTGCCAAGAAATTTGAACCTTATTTTTCTAAAAATCAGACTTGTGCATTTATCGGTTCTTCTGGTGTTGGAAAATCTACAATGATCAACCGTTTGCTTGGAGAAGAAGTGCTGGAGACGAAAGAAATTGGAAAAGCAGATAAAGGACGACATACGACAACAGGGCGTGAAATGTTTCCTTGTCCACTCGGTGGTGTTGTCATCGATACTCCTGGTATGCGTGAAATGGGAGCTGAGAGTGTAGATTTATCTAGAACATTTCATGAGATTGAAGAGTTGGCAAGTCAATGTAAATTTCGGGACTGTAGCCACACGAATGAACCAGGGTGTGCAGTATTGGCAGCATTAGAAGACGGTCTCATTGATCAACGTCGTTTGGATAGTTATTTCAAGTTGCAGCATGAAGCCGGATACGATGGATTGAGCAGCAAAGAGATTGAAGTGAAAAAACTGGATCGAATGTTTAAAGAGGTTGGTGGCATGAAAAATGCCAGAAAGTTTGCCAAAAAATTTGGGAAATAAAAACGATAACATTTTTATGTAAATAGAGAAATTGGAAGAAGGAGATTATCATGGAGATGTGGTAATTTCCTT
>UQVN01000209.1 GCA_900544525.1 uncultured Eubacteriales bacterium | reverse complement strand
TGTTGATTTTTATGGTAAAATGTTGTACAATGTGGATCGTAGACGTTTACAATATAGGAATTATGCTGATTAAAAAGGCAATTTCATCAATAAAATAATTGTGAATTTGTCCAAACACAATTATTTTAATAGAACATTAGAAAGGAAAATATGAAAACAAACTTTTCTAGGAAAGATTGTTTCTCATATAAGGAGGAAAAATGGATGTTATTTGTAGTGTAGAATTTCTGAAAGAAAAAATATTACCAGAAACTAAGATTGCACTCGTTGTTGGTAGCGGACTTTCTGGTATCGTAAAAAAAATGGAAGAAACGAAAACCATATCTTATTCAGAAATTCCAGGTTTTTTACAGTCAACCGCACCGACTCATAAGGGGGAAATGGTAATCGGAAAACTCTTTGGAAAACCGATTATTTGTATGAATGGAAGATTTCACTATTATGAAGGGTATGAAATTCAAGAAATCACAGAGTATATAAAAGTTTTAAAATTGTTGGGGATTGAAACAATTATTTTAACAAATGCTTCAGGTTCTATGAAAGAGGAGATCAAACCAGGAGATTTAGTTGTAGTTGAAGATCATATTAATTTATCTGGATTAAATCCTTTACGAGGAAAAAATGATGAATCCTTTGGACCAAGATTTGTCGATATGTCAAATGCATATTCAAAAGATCTGATTCAAAAAGTTTTAAAACAAAATGGAGATTTCTTACATAAAGGAAACTATGTGTTTACAACAGGACCAAGTTTTGAAACAGCTGCTGAAATTAAAGCGTTTCGCATGCTAGGTGGTGACATTGTTGGAATGTCTACCGTTCCAGAAGTTATTATGAGCGCTTATTGTGGGTTACAAACATTAGCTATTTCTTGTGTTTCTAATTACGCTACAGGAATTTTAGGTTCTAATGTGAGTGATGAAGAGCTAGAAAGAGTCACTGGTTTAGCACAGGATAAGTTTTCAAAAGTTATAGAAGGATTATTTATGGAGTTGTAGGAGAGAAGGGAAAATGGAAGCAGTTTTAGAAGGCAAAGAATTAAAGAGAGTTAGAATAGCTATTTTAGTTGTTCTTTTATTAACAATTTTAACGCAATTAATCGATAACGCATTTACATTAATCACGCCAATTTTAGTTGAAAAATTCAGCATTTCCACAGATGTTGCCAGTTGGGTTGCATCCTTAGGTGGAATTGGTATTGCGATTGGATTTTTCGCATTTTCAAGTTTTACCGATTTCTTTAGTGAAAAGAGATTATTGATACTGGGACTTATTTTATTTTGCATACCATCTGTCATTGGATTATTATTCCAGAGTTCTTATTATGTGGTGGTAATCGCGCGTTTTATTCAAGCAGTTGGTGGTATTTCTACATCCGCTTTATACTTAGTGTTGATTGCTCGATACTTACCAGCAAGTGAACAAGTAATATGGATGGGGCTTTCAACAGCCAGCTTTACACTTTCAACAGTAATTGGAACATTAACAGGTGGTTTCATGTCCACTTTCTTAGGATGGCAATGTATTTTTTATATTCCATTTATTGCGTTATTAGCATTTCCAGTTATTTTAAAATGTTTACCAGACAATCCAAAACAAAAAAGCAATGTGGATTATATTGGATTTTTGATATTAGCTATCTTTTCTATCAATGTAAACTTTTTAATATCAAATCCAAGTATTATATTATTGATTACAACTATTGTTCTTATCGTTATTTTTAGCCTTTATATAAAGAAAGCAAAACATCCAATTGTATCAAGTACATTTTTTGGCAATAAAGATTATGTAATTACACTATGTGCAACATTTTTCTATTATTTATCTCAAGTAGCATTGGTATTTATTACACCATTTTTATTACAAGCACTATTTAATTATTCATTAGAAAAAGTATCTCTTATTTATATTGTGCCATATACAGTATCTGGTATTATTGCGATATTCTCAGGTTCTGTTATTAATAAAATTGGAATGAAGCCAACATTGACATTAGGGGCAATTCTTATTATTGTAGGATTTGTATTAGGAGGTTGTCTATCCTATATTGGAGTTAATTATGTTATTATTGTATTGACGATTATTACGGGTGGATATGCTTTATCGTTTGCACCATTATTGACAAGAGCGATTACCACTTTACATGAAGAAGAAGTGGGAACAGGAATTGGAATTTTTAACTTTATCGTTCGAGTTGCAAATGCGTTAGGAATTTCAATAACAGCATTTTTATTGAATTCAAAATTTATACAAACAACGATTATATCATTAGATAAAAAAGAAATGACACCATATACAAATATTTTCTTATTTTTAGCATTGATGACATTGATTGGTATTGTAATTTATCTAATTTCATATAAAAAGGAGGAAAAATAAATGATGCAGTTAACAATGGAAGATATTATTAAAACATTAAACTTAGTTCCACTTAGCGAAGAAGGGGGATTAGTTGCTGAAACTTATCAGAGCGAAGAAACTTATGAAAATCGTAAAGTTGGATCCGCAATTTATTATTTCTTAACAGAAAACTCTTTTTCTCATTTGCATAAATTATCCGCAGATGAAATGTGGCACTTCTATTATGGGGATCCAGTAGAAATTATTCAGATCGATGATGCAACAGGAGAAAAATCTATCCATAAATTAGGTATGGATTTATTAAACGGAGAAACTCCTCAAGTTCTAGTAAAGAAAAATGTTTGGCAAGGTGCTAGAATTATTCCAGGTGGAACAATGGGATTTACTTTAATGGGAACAACTATGTCTCCTTCCTATATGGATAATGATTTTATTTTCGGATCAAGAGAAGAGATGATTAAGAAATTCCCTGAGCACGCAAAAGATATTGAAAAAGTAACAGGGGAATTAGTTTATAAGTAAGAAGGAGCGATACGATGAACTGCAAAACATTAGAATGGAAAAACAAAGAATTAATTTTGATTGATCAGACAAAACTTCCTAATGAAGTGGAATTTGTAACTTTAAACACATTACAAGGTGTTTTTGACAGCATCAAAGATATGATCGTAAGAGGAGCACCAGCGATTGGAGTAACAGCTGCATATGGAGTTGCAATTGCTGCTAATAATATTGCAATTGATACAGTAGAAGAATTCAAAACAGAGTTATTAAAACAATGTGAGTATTTAGAAACTGCTCGTCCTACTGCTGTAAACTTAAGCTGGGCAATTCATGAAATGGAAAAGGTTGTGGCAAATTATACTGGCGATTCTGTAGAAGAATTGAAAAAACAATTAGAAGAAGAAGCCATTGCTATTCATAATTCTGATATTGCCATTAATAAAGCAATCGGAGAAAATTTATTATCTTTATTAAAAGATAACGATACCGTTCTTACTCATTGTAATGCAGGAGCATTAGCTACATCAGAATATGGAACAGCATTATCCACATTTTATCTTGCAAAAGAAAAAGGAATGACATTAAAAGTCTATGCTGATGAAACAAGACCGAGACAGCAAGGGGCAAGATTAACGGCATTTGAACTATTTAATGCAGGTGTTGATGTTACTTTAATTACCGATAATATGGCAGCAGAAGTCATGAAAGAAGGAAAAATTAATGCTGTTATTGTAGGATGCGATCGCATTGCTAGCAATGGAGATACTGCCAATAAAATTGGAACATTAGGCGTTGCAATTTTAGCAAATTATTTTAATATTCCTGTTTATATTGCAGCTCCAACACCAACAATTGATATGGCAATTGCAACAGGAGCAGATATTCCAATTGAAGAAAGAAATGGCGAAGAAATTACCATTATCAATGGTGATTATGTAGCTCCAAAAGGAGTGAAAACATACAATCCTGCTTTTGATGTTACACCATCCGAACTGATTACAGCGATTGTAACAGAAAAAGGCATTGTAAGAGCTCCATTTAAAGATGGATTAAAACAATTATTTGAAAACAAATAAAATATTATAATATGGTATAAAATACAATTCCTATTTATTCTAGGGGATTGAGTATGTTATAATGATAAAGATTGGTGCTAGGATTTTGAAACAACAAAAATCCTAGCATTTGCTCTCGTTTACGAAAAGACAAGGAGCCATGCGGGAGCATTTATGTTCACATATGGCGACTGTCACGGACGTGAGAAGTTCCAAAGGGAGCTTCTCATCGTATACAATAAAAAATAATATTGGATAGATTGGAGGCGCTTTATGGAAATAGTAGGAATCTTGGGTGCAGGATTTATCTCTCATTCTCATGCAGAGGCATTGAGAAATTGTGGAATCAAAATTTATGCGATTGTGGATCGCTCAGAAAAAGCGGCAAAGGAATTTGCCAAAAAGTGGGGAGTAGAACATTATGGAACAACAGAGGACATTTTGTTTGAAGAAGCCGTTACAAGCGTTCATATATGTACACCACCGGATACCCATTATGAAATAGTAAAAAGATTATTAGAAGCAGGTAAAAATGTGATTTGTGAAAAGCCATTATGCTTTTCTGATGAAGAAGCAAGTGAACTAGAGCATTTGGCAAAATCCAAACATTTAAAGTGTGCCATTAATTTAAATGTCAGATACCATAATATGTCATCTAAGATGAAAGAACTTGTACAAAATCCATCCTTTGGCCCTGTACATTTAGTTCATGGTAGATATCTTCAACAATTTCATTTATTACCTAGCCCATATAACTGGAGATACATACCAGAACTTTCAGGAAAAATGCGTGCGGTAACAGAGATTGGAACTCATTGGTTTGATATTATTCAATATGTGACAGGGTTAAAAATTGTTCAAGTATCTGCGTTATTTGGAAACTTTAATCCAACTAGAGTTTTAAAGGACGGAATGATGCATTCAACAGAGGAGTTCTCACAGGAAACAGAATCCGTTGTACATGTGGACTCTGAAGATGTGGCATTGATAAATTTGAAATTGAGTAATGGAGCAATTGGTTCTGTCGTATTATCAGAAATATCCCAAGGATATTCCAATTACCTTGCATACGAAATTACGGGAACGAAAATGACAGCTGGATGGAATTCACAAAATAATAATGAAGTATATTATAACGAAGTTTCTTCACAAACTAATGTCATAAAAGATGGTTTTGGAAATGGATTTAATGATTCCCTTCAAAGATTAATTGCTGATTTTTATAGTGAAGATGTATCAAATAACAAGTATCCAACATTTGAGGAAGGTGCTAATATTGTACGCATTTGCAATGCTGTTTATAAAAGCGCAATCAATGACTCAAAATGGATCGATGTAGAATAGAGGTGTAAAATGTTTACAGAAGCCCAAAAGAAAGAAATAATAAAATATGGAAGAAAACTTGTGGACTATAATTTAACGAGTGGTACAGGTGGAAATATTAGTATCTATGATTCTGAGGATAAAAAAATTCTTATTACGCCATCAGGATTTGATTTTTATGAAATGACAGAAGATGATTTAGTTGTAATCGATTTAGAAGGCAATGTTATTGAAGCAAAATCTGTACAAAAACCATCTAGTGAATGGATCATGCATAGTATCTTTTATAAAGAAAGAGATGATATCCAAGCGATTATTCATGCACATACCGTTTATGGAACTGTGTTAAGTTGCTTACATGAGACATTAAAACCAACTCACTATATGGTTGCCGTTGCTGGCGAGGATGTAAGAGTTGCAGAGTATGCTACCTTTGGAACAGAGCAATTAGCAAAAAATGCGTATGAGGCAATGAGTGATAGAAAGGCAGTTATTCTAGCAAACCACGGAATATTAGGTGGGGATAGCAATTTAGATAAGGCATTTAACATCATTGAAGAAGTAGAGTATTGTTCTAAAATATACTGTATTGCAAAAAGTATAGGAAATCCAGTTATCTTAGATCACGATGAAATGCAAGTAATGAAACATAAGTTCCAAAACTATGGAAAAAATGTAGACAAGCACATAAGTGAAAAAAAATAATTTTTCATGTGTAAAAGTATTCCGTACAAGAGAATCTATTGACAAAGTAATAAAAATGGTTATAATT
>UQVN01000208.1 GCA_900544525.1 uncultured Eubacteriales bacterium | reverse complement strand
GTAATGGTTTCTCCAAAGAAATAATTTTTAATACAATAGACATGTACCTTTAGATTTGGGAATTTTTTCTCCAGTTCTTCTGCAAAATAACAGATCATTGGATAGGCTAACTTCGCAGTTGCAATGGAAACTTCTCTTGTTCGATTATCACCTTTGATATCTTTTAAACAAGCCTCGAACTCAGAAATGAAGGAACGCAACATTCCAACACCATTTTCAATCTGTCCATATCCTTCATAATATTCTTCATCTGGAAGCGGAAGTTCTGCTAATAAAAACCATTCGTCACTGGCATGAACAAAACGGTTTCCATATTGTTCTTTTAACTTTCTTTGCCAGCTATGAATTTGGTCAAGAACTTCTCTTGCCTCATCTCTGTTAAACGGATCAATCTTTGTGAGTCCATCACGGAATTTTGTTACCCCAATTGGAACAACAGAAAGGCTTTCCATATAAGGTAAGAATTGACTTAAATCAGAAATGGTACGATCCAGATGTTCTTTATCATTATATCCCTTACAAAGAACCACTTGTCCATTCATCGGAATTTGTGCATCCGCTAATTTTTTGATTTTTTCTAAAATATCTCCTGCAAATCGATTGTTTAACATCTGACGACGCAGATCTGGTTCCGTTGCCTGAACAGAAATGTTAATCGGAGCTAATTTATATCGAATAATGCGATCGAGGTCTTCATCCTTTAAATTCGTAAGGGTTACATAGTTGCCTTGTAAAAAGGAAAGCCTCGTGTCATCATCTTTAAAATAAAGAGTCTCTCTCATCCCTTCTGGCATTTGATCGATAAAGCAAAAGATACATTTATTATGACAAGAGCGATATTCATCCATTAAGGAAGAACCAAAGGTAATTCCAAGATCCATATCTTCATCTTTTTCAAATTCAATTTCTTCTTCTGTCCCATCGGTATGACGAATTAATAAATTAATCACTTCATCCGCTACTAAATATTGATAATCAAAGATGTCTTCCATCTTTTGACCATTAATTCGAAGAAGCATATCTCCGACTACAAGCCCTAATTGATCGGCAATACTGCCTTCTTCAATGGCTGTAATTAAATGTTCATATACTTTTTTCATTTTTTTCTTCAAACATCCTTTTCTCTCTTGTATTTTCTATTCTTTTTTCTCCTGTAACATCATAAATCCTGCTAAATTTCCTCGCTTACCATGACTTGCTCTATGAGAAAATAATACTTCTTTATTACAACAAGTACAAAGATCGGTAATTGCTAAATGCTCTCTTTTAATTCCTGCTTTTAATAAAAGAAGTTCATTTACTTTCCAAAGGTTTAAATGGTATTTTCCATTGTTATCATCTCGTAAAAATGTTTTCTTATCTTCTTCCCGAAACTCTTCTTGAAACTTCTTTGCAACATCTTCACTAATTTCATAGCAGTCTTGACAAATGGATGGCCCTACTGCAACTAAAATATTTTCTGCTTTGCAATGATAACATTCTTCCATTTTCTTTACCATTTTGGCACCAATTCTTAAAACCGTCCCTCTCCATCCAGAGTGTGTCATTCCTATCACCTCCTGAACAGGATCATAGAAAAAAATTGGAACACAATCTGCATAAAAAGTAACAAGGGGAATTCCTCTTTCTTTTGTTACAAGTCCATCATTTCCAAGCAATTTTGGTGTAACAAACCCTTTTCCAATATCTTCTTTTTTTACCTCATAAATCGTATCTTCATGAATTTGATCGCTAAATACGAGTTTTTTCGGATCAAATCCAATTGCTTTTCCAATTCGTCTATAATTTTCTCTTACATTTTCTTCTAGATCACCTCTAGAAAAACTTAGATTCATAGAAGAAGTATCACCCGTACTCACACCACCTAATCGCGTGGAAAATCCATGTACAAGTCCTTGTGCCTCAAAACCCTGAAATAATGGGAACTGAATAAATGGCACCCCTTCTTTTTCCACCCAGTCAGTGGAATGATTTTGATTATGATAAACTAAATTTGGCTTTTGACACATAATACTGTCTCCTTTTACTTTCAATTTTCTTGCCACCCTTTGTACAGTTTACCATGAAAGCAGAATTCTTTTCAAGACATTCTCTTGCATTCTCATCTGCTTTTCTACGGATAATTAACAATAATAAGGAAAGGCATTGGGAATTAACGAAATTTTATCTCCATCAATGGATACCACATCGAACCGTATTGGCTGTTCCATGGATAACTGGCGTTCCATTAAATAAAAAAGTGCCGATTGTTTAATTCGATTTTGCTTTCTTACTGTAATTGCCTCCATTCCATATCCATTATTTTGGTTGTTTCGATATTTTACTTCTACGAACACCAAGTATCCCTCTTGTCTTGCAACAATGTCAATTTCACCTTTTTTACAATAATAATTATATTCTAAAATTTCATATCCTTTTTGCTGTAAATATTGACTCGCTACTTGCTCATACTGTTTCCCAATCTCTCTTTTATTTCTTCTTTTATTATAAATATCTCCCACCCCTTTTTCTCCTACACTTCTTAACTATCCCTCTTGATTTTCTAATATTTTCTTAATAAAAGTTTTCCGATGAATTTCACATGGTCCATATTGTTTTAACGCATCGGTATGTACTTTACTTCCATATCCTTTATTGGATGCAAAAGCATATTCTGGATAAATCTTATCATACTCTTCCATTAAACGATCTCTTGTCACCTTTGCCACAATGCTCGCTGCCGCAATGGAAATACTCTTTGCATCCCCTTTAATAATTGGCACTTGAGGAATCTCCACTTCTGGAATCGTCACCGCATCATTTAACAATAAGTCTGGACGAACCTTTAAATTGCCAATTGCCATTCTCATAGCTTGGTAGGTAGCCTGTAAAATATTGATTTCATCGATGGTTTCAACAGACGCCATTCCAATGCCAACCGCAATGGCTTTCTCATAAATCTCTTCATAAAGGGCTTCTCTTTGTTTTTCACTTAGCTTCTTGGAATCATTAATATATAAGATTTCACAGTCTTTTGGTAAAATAACAGCTCCCGCTACAACAGGCCCTGCCAGTGGTCCTCTTCCCACTTCATCAATCCCACAAATATACTCACACGCGTAATAGGTATCCTCATATTCTCGCATTTTTGCTACTCGTTCTTTTTCTTTTTGTAACTTTTCTTCTTTTTTATGACAATCTAAAATTATTTTTTGAACACCAGCTCTTTCGTCATTTTCATATTGCTCATACAATGTCTTCCATTGTTCCATTGCTGTTTGTTCAAATTGCTGTTTAATCTCTTTAATACTTTTACTCATAATCTCTCCTAATCTTTCTTAAAAAAGGCAATAAGACAATGTATCCGATAGCTTCATTCCTATTTTTTCCTGTAATTGCATTGATTTTTTATTATGCTCATCGATTTGACAATAGGGAATTGCTCCATCGGACAACTGCTTTTTTATCATAAAGCGTTCTAATTCTTCTCCATATCCTCTTCTTCGATATTCTGGAAACACTTCTAACATTCCCATACTTTCTTCTTGATGAAGGCCAATAAATCCAACTAACTCTTCCTTTAAAAATCCTCCATAGATTTTTTTCTTTTCTAATCGTTCCTCAATCACTTCTTCTGGTAACATATCATAATGCTCAAAAATGATCTGTTTTTGCTCGAAATCCAAAGGACGAATGATCAGGGAATGTTTTCCTTCTCGTTCTAATCGTCTTATTTCCTCTTGCCATTGCTCATCAGGCCCCTCTAAGTAGAATTTTGCCAATTGCTCTTCCATTTCTTTCTTGGAATACTCGTCTTTCCTTTCTCTTAGATACTTTGGAACATAAACGGCTTGATAGCATCGTTCTATCCCTTTTAAATCGTATTTCTTTTTTATCCCTTCTATTAAAGATGGTTCATTTACAAATAATAAGTCACAACTTTTTAATGGCTCTAATAAGCGTTTTGCAACTTCTTCTTTTTCTGCCTTTAACATATAGTAATATCCTTCTTTATAGGCAAACAAAACATCATTTCCTTCTTTTTTTACAACCGTAACTTGCCGATTCTTTAATCCATAAAGAAACCATATGTTCAAAATAAAGTTTTTCTTTAATTGCTCAATGAGCTCTTTTTCATCAAATTCCATTATTTTATCTCCATTCTAGCGATCATTATCTTTCATTTAAACGAGCCATTTATTTTTATGATACCTCTCTCTCTAATTGTAACCTCATCGGTGTATACACAATCCCTTTATAAGAAGTTTGTTTTTCTATATCTTGAAATCCAATATGATGGTAGAAATCAACAGCATATGGTGATGCATTTAGCGTTACTTCTGTTGCCCCTCGTTCCTTTAATTCTTTTAACACTCTCTCAAATAGCTTTCTGCCAATTCCTCTTCTATGATAAATACCTTTTACAAAAGCACAAGAAATTGTATGATTATTAGAAATTGATAAAACACCTATTAGTTGTTCTTTTATGTAAGCACCATACACGGTTTCTCTTCCTTCTTTTATTTTATCCCGAAACCTCTCACCACAAATAAACTGTTGATAAAACGTTTCTTTTCCCTCTTCTGTATAGTCTTTTGCTACAAATTCTTGAAATACCTCCCAAATAAGGGCTAATACTTCTTCTACTTTATCACGAGCTACTTCTTTGATTTGAATCCTTTCTTCCATATTGCCTCCCCTTCAAACTATTTTGAATGCGAACGAATAAAAAATCCATTCCTGCTTATTTTCATATAAATTATTTTTATTGTAACATAATTCCTATGGCTCATCAAACATAGGTGTTCCTATGATAGAAAAAGAGTAGAAAACAGGTATCGCTTCTGCTCTCTACTCTTTTCCTTGTAACCTCTTTGATTTTTACATGATTTTTTATTCTGTTACTGTTTCTATTACCTCTGGCACTTCTAATGTAATTTTACCAAGTTTTCCAGAGCGGTAATCATCTAATAAAATCATTCCTGCTTTATCGATATCGTATTCTCCACCTTTTTGCTTACAATTACGACTTTCTGCAATCTGATCTAAAATAATAAGGCGATCTGCTGTTTCGTCCACTTGGTAACGTTCTGCCAAAATCCCTTTATAGTCTTTTACTAAAAATTCAATCAGTTCAATTGCCATTTCTGTTGTATTTAAAATTTCTTCTTTAATAGAACCGATTAAGGCAAGTCGTAATCCAACAAGCTGATCTTCAAATTTTGGCCAAAGGATACCTGGTGTATCCAAAAGTTCTACGTTTTTATTTAACTTAATCCACTGTTTTCCTTTTGTCACCCCTGGCTTATTTCCAGTTTTAGCACAAGCTTTTCCTGCAAAAGAGTTAATAAATGTGGATTTTCCAACGTTAGGAATTCCAACGATCATTGCGCGAATCGGACGATTTAAAATTCCACGCTTCCGATCTCGTTCGATTTTTTCCTTACATGCTTCTTGAATTAATCCTTGAATTCCTTTTACCCCTGTGCCTGTTTTTGAATTGATTTTGGCTACCGCAAAGCCTTTACTCTTAAAATATTCTGCCCAAAGCTCTGTTTTCTTTGGATCCGCTAAATCTGTTTTATTTAAAAGAATTAAACGATATTTATTACGAGCAAGATCATCAATGTCTGGATTTTTACTGCTAAATGGAATTCTTGCATCCACAAGTTCAATCACAATATCAATCAACTTAATATTTTCTTGCATCATTCGTTTCGCTTTGGTCATATGACCAGGATACCACTGAAAATTCATCTTTTATTCCTCTTCTCTTTCTTTTACAAAAATAGATCTCACTTTTTCTCTATTTCTTTAATCAATCTTCCCAATAATATTTTCCCCTGCAATATTACCAATATTGGCAGAACGAGAATCCTCACTATTATTTGCATTATCCCCCATAACAAAATATTCATTTTCTCCAAGCTCAATCGGATCTTGTGCTAATCCCGCTGTTACAATTTTATCTTTAAAGGGAGTTCCTTTTAGTTTCTTTCCATTAATATAAACATCTCCATCCATAATTTGAACGGTTTCTCCTGGAAGTCCAATAATGCGTTTAATATAAAA
>UQVN01000207.1 GCA_900544525.1 uncultured Eubacteriales bacterium | reverse complement strand
TATATAATAAAGAATTGTTTATTCTATGTACGATTGCCTGTTTTGTAGCGTTTGCTTTCATTTATAGTATTGTCTATATGCTAACAGCAAAGACCTATTATTCTATTGTAAAACATCGTTAAAAATGTTTGTTCTTTTCTGCTTTGTACAAATTGTCAACATCGTTTTTGGAAATGATGTTTTGATACCTTAATTCTATCTTTATAGAAAAACGTGAGAAATGCACAGATGTGTTTCTCGCGTTTTTTCTTATGAGAAAGAATGGGGTATAAAAATTTCCATTTTTTTGTTGGTTGTAACATTCTTCTTATTTATTTTTTGCAATTATTCAAAGAGTTTTACTGGAATGGTTGAAAAAACATGAAAAATGAGGTATGCTAAAGCAGTTACTAAAGGAGGAAAAAATATGATTGAAACGATATTTCACATCACTTATTCAAAAGAAGTTATGCTTTTTAGTTTATTAGCAGCATTTCTTTTGACTGCTGTTGCAATCAAAGTATTGCAAGATTATCTTCCACATGATCTTGGAAGAGCTTTTGCTATTAATGGTCAACTTTCAAAAGGGAAGCCAAGAGGGGCTGGGATTATTTTTGTTATTACCTTTATTATTGCAAGTCTTATCTTTGTGCCGATTGAAAAAGAGTATGTCATTTACTGTATTCTTTTATTTGCAGCTATGTTGACGGGATACCTTGATGATCGTGCAGAAACACCATGGGGAGAGTTAAAGAAAGGAATTCTTGATTTTGCCATTGCATTCATGACCGCTATCACATTTGTAAACTTTAACTCAGAACACGTTGGATTTTACTGGTTTGGTAAATTTATTGAAATTCCAGTTATTATATATATTATTCTTGCAATTATTTTAATTTGGGTATCTATTAATGTAACGAACTGTTCTGATGGAGTAGATGGTCTTAGTAGCAACATGAGTATTATCACTTTATTAAGTATCGCAATGATTTTTATAAAAAGTGGTTCTATTTATGCAAACATTACACTGATTTTAGTAGCTTGTTTGTTAGGCTACCTCTGGTTTAATGTTACACCTAGTAAACTGTTAATGGGCGATGCTGGTTCAAGAGCCATTGGATTTTTTATTGCAGTTTTGATGATGAAGAGTTTTCATCCTCTGCTCTATTTATTAGCAGGATTTATGCTCATTGTCGATGGTGGATTAGGATTAATTAAAGTTTCCTTACTCCGTTTTTTACATATTCATATTTTGAAAAATGTAAGAACACCGATTCATGATTATGCGAGAAAGACTTTAAACTGGTCTGATTCTCAAGTTGTATTTAAATTTACAATGATTCAAATTATAGCATCTACTATTATGATGTTTTGGATTTTGTAAGTTCTATAACCGAGAAAAATAGAGAATGTAAAAATAGAATAAAAGATATAAAAATAGATAAGTAGTGATTGCATAAGAAGCATAAGAGCTTTCTTATGCAATGGCAGTAAGAGAGTTATTAAGAGGGATATACTTTCCATAAACGTGAAAAGCTCTAAAAGTGTGTTTCACGTTCTTAATACTCTCTTTTTTTGCACTTTTTTCTCATGGTAGATTTACTTTTTTCGTTTGAAAAAAATAGTGAGTAAAAGCCAGAGCATAAGGAGAGCAGATATAAAAAATCCAATAAAACTAATCCAAGGCATTTGAAAAAGTTTTGGGGAGAGATCAGAAAGGCAAAGAATGCTAGAGCCTAAAAATAAACTTATGGATAACAAGGTAAGAATGCTCCGATTGAGTGCGCCTTGAAAAAAAGATAAGTGTTTATCGGAATCTTCAAATTCTAAATTTAGCTTTGTTTGCCCGTTTTTCGTAATGTTCAATAAATCGGATAATAGAGCAGGGATGGCTAATGATTTATCCATAGAGCCATAGAGTAGTCTAGCTTTATGTTTTATTTCTTGTTCCCATTGAAATTCATTTAAGAACTGCCTTGACATATGTGCAGATAGAATTTCCAACATATTAACTTCAGGAGAACAAATTTTTAAAGTTCCCTCCATTGTAATCATGCTTCGGCCTAACATAGTAATATCTGGATTGATGGCTATTTTGTGAGATTTTACGAGATCAAGAAGTTTTTCAATTAGCTTTCCAACATCCATATTTCCAAATCCAACGCTCATATATTTTTGAACAATATCATCAATATCACTATAAAGGCGAGCATGGTTAATGCGTTCTTTTGCTTCACCAAAGGCAAGAAGAACGTTTTTTAATTCATACATATCGTTTTTCAAAATAGCAATAATGGCACGTTTTAAAATTTCTTTATGATAAGTAGAGAGTTCCCCAGTCATTCCAAGATCTAACCAAGCGACTTTACCATCGCTAATCCAAATGTTTCCAGGGTGTGGATCTGCATGAAAAAATCCATCTTCTAATATTTGTTTGCAATAATTTTCAGCAACTTTTCTACCGATTTCTGTTGTATCATATCCATTGTCTAAAAGAAGATTTGTTTTGTCAATTGGAATTCCATCAATATAATCCATAGCGAGAACCGATTTTGTCGTCAGAGAAGAGATGACTTTGGGACAAGTCACATATACAATCTCTTTTTGATTTTCATAAAATCGTTGAAGATGAGAAGCCTCTTTTTGAAAATCCATTTCTTCTTTTGTTGTTTTC
The DNA here is from genome assembly GCA_900544525.1 of uncultured Eubacteriales bacterium. Lineage (GTDB taxonomy): Bacteria > Bacillota > Clostridia > Lachnospirales > Lachnospiraceae > Scybalomonas. The sequence continues at coordinate 3,398 of UQVN01000207.1, read as the reverse complement.
CAGAGTTCATCAAGGATTGTTTGAAAGTCGATTAAATCTCCTGATCCAACCGCATATTTAAAAAATTTTAGTGCCTTTCGCATTAAATGAATGTCCTCTTCCATCGTTTCTTGAATATGAGGACGTTGTACTTTTAAAACGATGGGACTTCCAGATTTTAAAATGGCATAATGAACTTGGGCAATAGAAGCAGAGCCAAGAGGAGTTTCATGAATTTTTGTTATTAATTCTTCAACAGGGCGATGCCATTCCTGCTCTAATATTTGTCGGATGATAGAAAATGGAAGAGGTTTTACTTCTGTTCGCAAATGGGTTAATTCTTCACAATAGTTCTCAGGCAGAATATCCGAGCGCATGGACATAATCTGTCCTAATTTTACATAAGTAGGGCCTAAGTCTTCAAAAATGGAGCGAAGTTTTTTAGGCGTTAATCCTTTTGTAATCTGATGAGTTTTTAAAACATGAACAATATCCCAAAGACGTTTTTCTAATTTGGGTTCCTTGTTTTGGTGGATAGGTGTTTTGTCATCGGTATTTTTTGTAAATTCCATAAAAACCTCCCAAGTTTTGTGAAAGAAATACGGTAGATGAATAGGAAACATTTGGTGGCAAACAATGAGGAGCACACGATAGGGGGAACAAAGTTGGAAGCAGCCTCATGATTCGGTGTTTTTAGATAAAAGAGACCAAGTAACCATAGTTTTTTTCTATGGTTACTTGGTAAATGAGCTTTTTATTGTTTATAAGAGTCTAGTTCTCAGTAGTGTTTTTTTCAGTTGAAGAAATATCAGAAGGATGGGAGTCAGTATTTTCTAAAGAGTCTTGTTCCATAGATTTTTCGGCAGTTTCTTTCATTTCCTGTTCACGAGTAGCAATTTTTCCTTTTAAAATTTCTAGTTCTTCTTCCGTCATTTCATCAACGGCTTTCATGACATTGCCATACTCTTTTATAACATTTACAGTGAAACGATCTTTCATTTTGGTTTCTAAATTGTGTTTTAATTCTTCATTTAAAACTTTTCCTTGTTCTACAGTTAGTTCTCCCTTTTCTACAAAGGTATCAACTAAATCTGTTGCAGTTTCTACTGTGGTAGCAACTGCGCCAATGCCTGCTAAAAATACTTTTTTTAATCCTTCGCTGAAATCCATAATGATCATCCTTTCTCTTTTAGACAATGTAATATATTGTATCATATCCTTTTATCAGTTACTTTCCTATTATAGTCATTATACTACATTCTTCACGTAAAATCCTAAAATTTTTCTTAAAACTATTAGAAATTTTATTACATAACAAAGAATACGATGATTACTTAGGTAGTAAATTATTTTTCAAGAAGAAGTATAAGGATGTTAGAAAAAGGAATAATATTTGGCATATGTTATGCACTTCTCACATTTTATTTATACTATAAATTGTTAGGTGTATCAGTAATATTTAAATTATTATCTAATTTTTTAATAGCAATTATTGTATCCCAGACAAACCAATCTTTTCCAACACGATCCATAAAACCAGCGCGTTCCATGGTTGCTTTTACATTTTCCTGTACACCAGAAAATACAATTGTAGTGTCAAGAGAACGGAAATGATTTACTAAAAGATCTAATTCATGAATGGCACTATCATCAATCGATGGAACACCACGCATAGATAGAACCAATCCTTTTAAATCAGTAAGTCCTTCTAAAGCATGGGTTAGTTGATCTTGAGTTCCAAAGAATAAAGGTCCAGTTAAATAGACAACTTTAATGTGTTGATGAGAAGCACTTGTATGTTCTAGTTGTGTTTCATCAATATCACTTAGTGCAATACGGAGCTCGCAACTGCGTAAAACAAAGATGAGCATTGCTACGATAATTCCAATGATAATCGCCAATGCTAAGTCAAAGATAACAGTTGCTATCATCGTAGCTAAAAATTGGATAATAGAATGCTTTAACTTCTTTGAAAATAATTGCCGGATAGCAGCCCAATCATTCATTTTCCATGCAGTTACCATTAATACTCCAGCTAGCGCAGAGAGAGGAATACGTGACATAATTCCACCAAGTAAAAACATAGAAAGAATTAAGGTGATGGAGTGAAAAACACTAGCAAGTCGTGTGCGACCACCACTTTTAATAACAACTGATGTACGGGCAATGGCAGCCGTTGCTGGGATACCTCCAAGAAGTGGAATAATAATATTTCCAATTCCTTGTGCAATTAGTTCACGGGTTGAATTTAACTTCTCTCCTTTCATAAGACCGGCAGAAGCACCACATAATAGACTTTCGATCATGCCAAGGGCGGCAATGGAAAATGCGGGTCCAATGAAAATATAAAAATCTTTAAAATCAAGCCCTGTAAAGAGAAGGCTTTGATCAGAAATTAATTTTTGTGGAATGGCTCCCACTTCTCTAACAGAAGAGGAGGAAGCAACTGGGTTTAAAATAAAGTTTAAGATGACAGCGATTACAATTGCTATCAAGGAAGATGGCAAATATTTGCTCCATTTTTTTGGGTAGAGTATCATAACAACAATAGATAAAATTCCAAAAAGCAATGCCATTTTATCTGGATGGAATCCAAGAGAAGTATATGACCAAAGCTTTGCTAAGGCATTTTCACCTACAGAAGTGGTTCCAAAAAAGTTATCCACTTGTCCAAGGGCGATAATAATTGCGATTCCAGAAGTAAAACCAGTAATAACGGGAACTGGAATAAAAGAGACAAGTTTACCAACTTTCAACAATCCCATAATTAATAATAGGATACCAGATAAAAGACCAGCAGTTAAGACACCTTGTAATCCGTATTTAGCAGATAGACTAATCAATATGGCAGCCATAGCACCAGTTGGCCCAGAAATCTGATAGGAAGCACCAGATAGGAGACCAATAATAATACCGGCAGCAATGGCAGTGATCATACCAGCAGCGGCATCAGCTCCAGAACTAACTCCAAAAGCAAGTGCTAATGGAAGTGCCACAGCAGCAACGGTAAGACCAGCCATCAAATCTTGCAATAGGGTACTTACATTGTAGCCATGAAACTCACGTTTCAAGTCAGAAATAAATTGTTTCATAAGAATCCTTTCTAAATTTTTAAAATGAACCAAAAAAGTATATTTCGCAGACTATTTGATTCATTGGTGGTTACGAAATCTTTATGTAAGAGTTGGGATTTCGTAGGTTGTTTGTATGTGACAGTGAGAAACATCATTGACAAATGTTATTTGTTTCTCCAATATTGCTATAAGTAATATATTAGATGTGGATGCTTTGTTTATTATAAGAATGCAAGAACTATCATGCATAATAAGACTTTTTTAAGTATCAGTATTCTTGAATTTTATTTTAGAGATACCTGCATAAATAGGGGCTGTTGAAACAAGAATAGAATCGGTTGTATT
>UQVN01000206.1 GCA_900544525.1 uncultured Eubacteriales bacterium | reverse complement strand
AGTATCACGTAAGAAATATCCATCCACAATATTATTATTTTGCTCAGCAATCATATCATATAGCCTCTTATCATTTGCTGCGCTTCCTGGTAAATCTCCACGTTCGGATGTAAAGTTATCTACAATCATTCCTTTCTCCAACATTTTTTCTGCTAGAGAATCTGCTGCATATTTTAAAAACTTGTCATTTTCAAATAATTTATCAAAAATTTTATTAAATTCATTAGCATGAGCTCTTGTTCCAGTAGTCAGTTTCTCATACTCTTCATTAAACGTAAATTCTTCATCCATTCTTAAAACTCCTTTCTAAAAGATTTCATCCATATCAAAAATGAATTCCATATCATCATCCTTGCCCTTTGGAAGAAAAGTTTTATATGCAACTAAATCGCCTTCTTCATCAACAAGCCCTTGTTCAGATATATTTTCATTGGCCAATTCTGTTTTTTCTAATTTAGCTGTATATCTGGCTGTAGTTGTAACTGGATAACTATGACTTTCTATTGTCTTTTCCAACAAAAAACCCTTTAGCTGTGTTTCCTCTCCAGTTGGTTCTATTACTTGGCCACCACCACCTATACCCCCATTTCCAAATACCATTTTTGTGATACGTGGTAATGTTGCATCTCCAGTATGCGCTTTACAAAGTTTTTCTCTTCCTTTTTTTGTTATAACTCCTTGTGCCATACTTACTCCTTTCTAAATTACAAATTCTTGTATTTCTGCATCTAATAATCGACTTCCATCTAACACTTCTGTTCCATCTAGGTACCATAAGTCTTTCTCTATTCGCAAATTACTTTGTGTATTTGCATTTACTTCGTGACTACTGCTTGTAGTAAATACCAGGTTGTCTGCCAGCTGATTGACTATATTTGATGCAGTTCTAGTGCCTATATTAATAGTTTTTGTTGTAATAACTTCTGTATTTGCCAAAAACTCACTATCTAAACTAATGTCCTTTTGTAACGAACTGCTAATGAGAATACTACTCTCGATCAAATCTGTGCTATCTAAAAATTTATTGCCATCTAAAAACCATGTACCATCTAGTAGCAAATGATGTAAGGCTCTGAAATCAGAAGTGAGCTTTAGCTTTGATATGATCTTAGTTTTTACTTCGAAATTCAAAATCGCTTCTGCTAAAAACAACATCACTAGATGTGCAGGTTTTATATCGCTTATAAATCCTTTCGCTGTAATAAAATCGATCACTTCATCTTCTGCTACTCTACATTTGATTTCAAAACGAAATTCTTCTGGATATTCCACCACTTGTATCATATCCATATCGATTCCAGTCAAATTTTCTATACATTGTTGAATTTTAGCTGGTGTAAATGGAGCAAAAATAGTTATCTTCTGCAGCAGCGCTTGCTTTCTTTCATCAAAAGTTCCTTTTCCTTCCAATCCAAACTTTTGTTCCCAGTACATTAAACTCCAAGAACAAGTTTGCGGAAACCCTTGCTGTGGAAAGCTATTAAATATCTCTACTACATCATCCCATTCCTGCCCCATTACTTCAAATATCCATTTTCCAACATAGGATCTATCATAAAATCCTTGTGTTATATAAGACATCATTCTTTTTGCACTAGAACTATTAGGGAAATTTTCTAAATCCATCACTTTCCCTCCTTATACTACTGATATTTCTACAGTAGTAAAATCTACTGTACCAGTAAACGGAAACGATTCTTTATCTATTACTAGATTTCCTGTATTCCCATCTATTTTTAGGCTATTAAAATCTTTAACTCCTGTTGTGTTACTAAGAATTGCATAAACACGGCTATATCGTAGAACACCTTCTTTTTTAGCAACTTCATAGTATTCTGCAAGGCTAGAAATAAACTCTGTTTTTACAGTTTCAATATTGCCCATTTCATTTAGTGCAATATTGGCAGAGTAATTTATATTTCCTGTAGTCGGTGCCACGACTTCTATACTTGCACCAGCTGGAGCTAAACGAGCAAGAGGATCATTTGGAGCCATGATATGATCATACACTTCTTTTAAAATAGATTCATTTGCAGGCTGTCCATTAGCATCCACGACAATTATTTTCACTTTTCCTCCAACACCAGATGGTGTTGGAACAATCGTGACACTACCTACACCTGCCACTTCCATAGCCCATCTTCGATAATCTGATACATTTCCGATGTAACTTGTACCTTTATTTGCATTTACATCCATAATACGTTCACGAAATGTATCATCGTCTTCTTCCTCTGTTCCACCGGTAATAGGTAATTTATTTGTAATTCCACTTATTCCTGTGATTGGCTTTAGCGCAAGAGCAATGGTTCCTGCTGCTACATTGGAAGAAGGTCCACTCTGAACAGCACGAACTGGTACTTTTGCACTTCCTTCTGTCACTACAACTAACTCTGTACTTTCAAATTCAATGGAAGAATTTGTATCCGTTGCTGGTGTACAGAAAATTGTTCCAACCGCAATCTCAATTCCATCTTCTCCAGTAAGATTTACATGTCCTGTTGCTTTTATTGCTTCTCTTCGTTCTAATCCACAGCTTTTCCCATGTAAATCCAGCCAATCTCCCCAAGCAAATTGAGGAAACATAATCATTAGAATTCTCGGAATAATGAAGTTCATGATTTCTGCCTTTTCAATAGCTGTTGGCATCGTAAAATCATACGGAAATCCTCCTGGCATATCATCAATTCCCTCTGGCAAATTTGCCATCATTCGCTCTTGTATTTCCTCTTCTGAATTACCCTCTACAAAATCAGGATTAGTAAATTCATATTCTGCCATAATATTCCTCCTTCCTATATCGTTACCTCAAACTCCTCATCTTGTTCTATTCCTTTGACTTTAAATGTACAAATGACCTCATCCGCATTCCAGACAAAAGAAAAATCCCGAACATACTCTGTTCTAGGATTTACTGTTAAAGCCTCTGTAATAGCTCTTTCTATTTCTAATTCTACTGCTTCCTGTTCATCTTCTTCAGTAGCATCTTCCATTTCTGCTCCTATTTCATCTCCGTATGCTAGACAGCTATATCTTTCTGTCATAGCTGTTTTATAACACCACGTCTTAAAAGCTTCTTGGCCAGAACAGAAAACCATTTTATTCGCACCATCTAATACAAAGTCGCCTTTTTCTATATCCCATGCCACACTTTGTTTATACTCTGTGTCATATTCTTCTTCCTGTTCTTCTACGTCTGGAACATCGCTTGTAGGAAATAAAACTTCTTCCATGCTTTCTCCTTTATAGCTCATCTGCTGCCATGACCACATCTGCCACCACAGCATCTGCACCAATCCAAAATACTAAAACTCTATCTCCTGGAACTATACTTTTGATTGAACGACAAACCATATAATCTGCCCTTGGAATTAATTCAGAAAATGTATCTGTCTTTAAATTATAGTTAGAATCAATTTCTCCCAATTCAACCATAATTGGCTGCTCTGCTTGTTTTTGCATTTGTGCCTTTAAAGCAGCAGCTAATCGATAAGCACCACTATTCTTTTCATTCATCAATTTCACCTTCCTAAAAAGTTCCTTCATCAACCCATCCATACACCTTGCTTTTACTGTCTGCATGAATAAGATGATAAGGATGTGCTGCTCCCTGCTTGATAATTGTAATTTTAGCTTTTCCAGCAGCTACAGAATAACCTTTAGAACTTTTTTCACTAGAGATATAATGTGTACCCCCTTTAAAGTCAACAATATCTCCTACTTTATAAGATTTGCTATTGGTGACTTTATTATTGGATACAATAGTCTTATTTGCCTTTTTAAGCTCTAAATCCATTTCTCCAGTGTCCACTTGGTGTCGTATACTTTTGGCATAATAATAATTATTTAGCGTTCCGGCTTTAATATAAATAAGATCGCCCTTTCTAACAAATGGAATATCTGGCAAAGTTATATTAATATCACTTTGTGGATATCCCTGCTCATCTAATATATCTTGGGCTTCTTTTTTGGCATCTGCTAACTTATCGCTTTTACTTTTAATGACAAGCTTTTGCCTTATGCCATATTTATTTGTCTGCCCATTTAATACAGCTTCTACCTTACCTTGTTTCTTCTTAGTGCTTTGTCCAACTACCTTTACTCTTGTTACTAACTCGGATGTACTAATACTGTGTTCTAAAGAAATAACATTCTCTGCTGATTCAAATCGATATACAGGACTATTTGCCCCATAAGGAATAATATCCACCTTGCCTTTATTATCCCTTGGAAAGCATTTTTTTCCACCCTTTTTCTTTGCTTCTTTTAAGATATCCAAAACAATATCTGATAAAGAATCGTTTTGATATTTTAGTTTTCCGTGGGTAACATTTGGCCCTTTATACTCTCCAACTTTAATTCCCCATTTATTAAAAAGTTTTGTAATGACAGACTGTGTTCCAATACCACTAGAATAATACACATTGTCTTGGCTACTTTGAAAATTATAAAGACTATCATATGCTTTACACGAAAACTTTTCATTATTTTCTGAAAAGGAAGAAGCCCAATCCACTACATACCCCCGAATAACCTCTTGTTCCTTTCCTCCTGCTGATGCAAAAAGTATGATCAATGTTCCGGGTTTTATAATACTTGAAATCCTTCCCTTTTCTGTTTTCTTATTAAATACTGTAAATGATATTCTAGCTGAAATCTCTTTTTCAGTTTCTTCCCAACTTAAATTGGTTATAAAGTCTGTAACATTAACTCTCTTCCCTTTCTCATCTACAGCAACTAACCTATATTTTATTTTTGATATATCTATCATACTTATTATTACCTCTACTATGCAGCAGGAATCGTTAATTTTGTTCCAGGATAAATCCAATGCCCATAATCACTATTCTTTTTTCCTCGTTTCTTAGCAGCAGATTCAATTGTTGTTTTGTTAACATTGTATATCTTCTGCCATTTTGAACCAGAGCCATACATCCTCTTCGATATTTTCCATAAATTATCTCCTGTTTGGACTGTGTAACTTTTACTTTTTTTTGCGGATGAACGCGCTGTTGTTTTCTTTTTACCTGTGCCTGTTTTTTTCTCTGAATCCGTATAAATTCGTAATGATTCTGCACTTTCAAACGAAATGCTATACTGGAGATTTCCATATGCTCCATAAGCTGTCGTTTCGAAATCAGCTATCGTAACATCCATATTAACTCCCATTTCCGTAATAATAAGAGTTAAAACAGTCCTTTGTTTCTGCCATTTCTTTAATATTTTCTTACATGTCTGTGGTGCCACCCACTTATTTTTTATCACAATAGCTTCATTTCTTTTTGCCTTACCAAAGAACTCACCTGACCATGAGAGCTGCTCTGGTTCCACGCCTTTTGCTATCTTGACAGAACCACGATTTAACAAAGAATAAGTTTGATAATTTGTATCAACTGATGTTGTTATTTCTTTTGGCATAGAAGAAAAAATAAATTTAGACTTCTTATTTCCTTTTTCTTTCAAATAAATCAATATATATCACCAACCTTATTTTTGAAATAAAAAAGACACCTAAGATTTCTCTCAAGTGTCTTTTTATTACCTATTTTCTACCTGATATATAAATTTTTACATCATCAAATTCTTGGAAAGCATCAATTTCTTTTGATATCGTTTTACCTACTTCAAGATTAAAACTATTATCAACACAATACGTTTCATTATAGTACACCAGCCTATCATTTTTGAAAAATAAAGCTGATGCCTTTACAAATTGTGCTGTTTCATTTCCTGTGTTTTTACAGCTTACAATCACCTTTTTATCCGCTTTTGTAACAGTGGATTCTATTTCAGATGATACTGGAGAATAGTATTTTTCTATCTCTGGAGTTATATCATATACAAATTTTTCAGCTTTATCGCCATCAAAAGAGGTCGATAATACTACTTCATATCCTGATTCTACTGCATATTCATTTATGGTTTGAGCTCCAACGAGTTTTCCATTTTTATCATTTGCTGTAACATTGACATTAAGTGACAAAGTTTGATTAGAATTATTTTTTATAACCATACAATAAATGGTATTATTTATGCTATTAACATAAGAATATTCTGCTATATCTAACTGACTAACATAATCCAC
>UQVN01000205.1 GCA_900544525.1 uncultured Eubacteriales bacterium | reverse complement strand
CTTTAATATTTGTTTTAAAAACTTTGCCATGCCATCCCAATCCACAACACAACCTTCCTTTACGAAATCTTCTGGAAAAGATTCAATAAAAAAATCTTCCACTTGTCCTTTTGTACACAATACAAATTTAATTGCGGAATTTCCAATTTCAATTCCTAAATATGTCTTTGCCATATACATTTCCTTTCTAACATTCTATCTTCTAACACTCTATCGATGAATAACTTCCTATTTCTCTCCTTCTTCTCTCTCTACTCTATATCATAAGAGACGCAAAAAAACTCCAGTAACAACTTAGCATTTCTTTTCCAAAAAGGACTACAATCCAAGCGGATATGGAGATAGCTGGTGCAAATGGGATTTTCTCTTTTTTTAGAAAAAGGACAAATAAAATCCCTATAATACAAGAAATAATAAGATGAAGCATTCCAAGTTCAATTCCAAAATAAAGTCCTAATAAACAAAAAAGTTTCACATCGCCACCGCCAATGCTCTCCCTTTGTAACTGATGATCTAAAAATAAGGAGAGAAATAAAATTCCACCGCCAATAAAAAAAGCTCCAAATAATCCTGATACTCCCTGTTCTACGATAGAGCCTTTTGTAAAAGGCAAGGTAAGCAACCACCAAATAATTCCTATCATTAACAATCTATTTGGAATTTGATAACAAATACTATCGATAAGAGATATAGCGAAAAGAATACAAGCAAGCCCTAAATAACGAACGGTCGTAAAACAAAATCCATCTTGTACTATAATGCTTAGGAAAATAATCGATAATAAAACTTCCGAATACTTTCTATTCCATAAGTTCTTCTCCATAGGCTCTCCTCTGTTCCTATTACTGAGCCATTTCAAACAAGATAAATGAATGAAAAAACCAAGAACACCTCCCAATATGGCAATGACAATCCAAATCCCCCTTGAATTTTTTATCATATGCTCTATCACTGTTTTCTTTGTCCTTTCTTAATACACACTCTCTTTTCTTTGAATCTTTCCAAACGTCCTGTTCTTTTTGAAACAGAATGTTTGGAAAAATCCAAAAATGGATTTTTCATAAAAAAAGATCGCAACCCAACGATCTTTTTTTGTAACATATAAAGTAAAATCTAATTTTGGGAAACCCAACTAAACGTTATTTTAGATTCACCATCACTCGTTGTAATTGTGGCTTCTAAAATATTTCCTGCTGGAGCATTACTAGCACCTTTTACTGGTTCAGATGATTTACCATAAGCATTACCAGCTTTATCTTTTGATTCTACTAATTTTCCTTCTTCTGCGTTGTAGTAATACGTTGTAACGTCTGTTCCTTCCATAATCTTAGAAGATACCAGAACTTTTGCTGCACGGATATTGGATTCGTCTGTTGATATTTTTGCCTCATTTAATCTTGATGTTAAAATTGGTACCGAAATCGCAACCAAAATCGCAAGAATGGCAATAACAACCAATAACTCCGCTAAGGTAAATCCTTTCTCATTATGTATTTTCTTCTTTAATCTACTTCCTAACATTCTTTCATCCTTTCTTCTCTCTATTTATATATATAAAAAAGAATATGGGTTAGTATCCTTTTTCTACTAGATCCTATTTTTATATGACTGGTAAAACGCATTTCTCATCGTTTTCTATCACATAAAAATTACTATACGCAAACGATATACCATTGACAAGTTACTATTAAATCAACGAGTACATCATGAACATTGGCAAATAAATCGATAATACAATAAATCCTGCAAATAAAGCCATAAAGATTAAAATCGTTGGCTCTAGTCTTTGAATCGCTTTTGTCGTTGCATATTGTGCCTCATTGTCAAAATATGCACCAATCGTTGTGAATGTACCTTCTAATTCTCCTGTCTCTTCTCCAATCGCGCACATTTCGCTTAATGCATCTGGAAAATGCTTGTTTTTCTTCATACATTCACTTAAACGATTTCCGCTTTCGACTTCTTCTATCATACTAAGAACTTCTTTGCCCATTATGTAGTTATCAAGTACTTTTCCTGTCACTTCAAGAGCACGACTGATACTGAGACCTGCTGCTAGTAACGCTGCCATTGTGTTGGCAAATTGACTGGCTGTATTTAAAACTTCAATTTTTCCTACCATTGGAAGTTTCAATCTGAAATTACTCCATTGTCGTTTTCCTTTTTCCGTATTGCAGTAAACAACGAGTCCTATTACGAAAACGAATAAGATAAGTCCAATCCAAAGGAAATTTTTTTCAAAAAATTTCGAACTTGCAATCATCATTTTTGTAATCAATGGCAATTCTCCATCGAGATCATGAAAAGTCCTTGTAAGTGTTGGAACGACTTTTACCATGACAACAATTAAAACAACAACCGCTACCGCTAAGATGAAAATCGGATAGGACAAGGCCTGTTTTACTTTTTGCTTCGTTTTAAATGATTTTTCATAATAAAACTGAAGAGTTTCAAAGGAACGTTCTAGCGTTCCAGATTCTTCTCCTGCTCGTATTGTTTCAATAAATGTTTTTGGAAGATTTTTGCAATTTTTTTCAAAACTATCTGCAACACCATTTCCTCTTGAAACGTCTTCTGCTGATTGTTCTAACATCTTTTTTAATTTTTTATCTTTGTTCTGCTTTGCAGCAAAAGAGATGCAAGCATCAATTGGAATTCCGGAACGAAGAATCGTAGAAAACTGGGAACACATAATCGAAAGTTCTTTATAATTGATTGCAGTTTTCCCAATTTCTTTTGATAAAATCCCATCCTTTTGTTTTATTGGCCGAATCTCCAAAAGGATTGGATAGTTTTCTTTAATCTGTAATACGGCCGTATATTCATCGGTAGCTTCAATGACTCCGGAAGCCTTCTTCCCATTTAATGCCAATGCTTTGTATTGATAACGTATCATTTTTTCTCACTTTCCTTTATTAATCCACAATGCTAATTGTTCTACAAAGCTCTTCAATGCTTGTAATGCCAGAAGATGCTAATTCTAATCCACTGCGCATCATCGGAATAAATCCAGAATCGGCGATTGCTTGACGCAGTTCTACCTTTGGTCTTTCCTCGGTAATACAATCTCGAATTCTTTGATTTAGCGTTAGAATTTCAAATACTCCAATTCTTCCATAATATCCACTATCAAAACACATATGACATCCTTTTCCTTTATAAAAGATTCGAGTATCGTTTTTGGAAAGTCCAACGAGATCTCTTTGTTGTTCGGATACCACTTGAGGAGATCGACAGCTTCCACAAATTTTTCGTACTAAGCGTTGAGAAATAATACCGCGAACCCCACCAGCAATTAAATAAGGCTCTACTCCCATATCTCGAAGGCGGTCGATGGCAGATATAGCATCTTCTGTATGAATCGTAGAAATCACTAAATGCCCTGTCATAGCCGCTCTCATAGCAATTTCTGCTGTTTCTCCATCACGAATTTCTCCGACACCGATAATATCGGGGTCTTGACGCAAAATTGCCCGAAGGGCGTTTGCAAATGTCATTCCAGTTTTCTCATTAATTTGAACTTGGGTGACTCCTTCCATTTGATATTCCACGGGATCTTCTATCATAATGAGATTGATAGATTCCGACTTTAATTCACGGATCATGGTATACATGGTAGAAGATTTTCCACTTCCTGTTGGGCCTACGATTAAAATAACACCGCTATTATTTGTCAATAATCGTTCAAATTTCTCTGTGTTTTCTTTTGTTTGGGTCAGTCCAATTCCTTCTCTCGTTAACATTTCTTGATTTTTTAATAACAAGCGAATAACGATTTTTTCTCCAAAAATTGTTGGAAGAGTAGAAAGGCGAAGATCGATTTCCGATCCTTTTATTCGCATAGCGGTTCTTCCATCTTGAGGGATTCTTCGTTCTGCAATATCCATATGCCCCATCACTTTAAGACGTGCGATGACGGTCTGTTGTAATTCTTTTGGTATGGTCAAAATTTTCATTAGTCTTCCATCCACACGAATCCGAACGTCAATCTCTTCTTGTCCTGGTTCAATATGGATATCACTTGCTCGCTCAGTGACTGCACGTTCAATAATGGATTTTACGAGGCGAACTGCAGGTGCACCTCCTCTATCCTCTGTTTCTACTTCTTTAGAAACTCCGCTATCTACAAATCCACCTTCTTGACGCATTTGGGCCATGGCTTTTACTGCACCTTCATTTTCATATAAAATATTATAGGCGCGGTTAATACCAGCAGTAGTTGTAATCATTGGAACGATCTTTTTCCTTGTGGCAACTCTTGCCGCTTCTACAGCCATAAAATTTAGTGGATCTTCCATAGCTAAATATAAAAGATCTTTCTCCATGCGCACAGGAATAATCCCCTGTTTTTGTGCAATATTCTTTGGAAGAACATTTACCATCTCTGGATCGATCGTTACTTTTGTTAAATCGATAAAATCAATTCCTAGTTGCACACGAAGCATTTCAATTAATTGTGCTTCGGTAATAAATCCGTTATCAATCAAAACGGTTCCTAAACGTTTTCCAGATCCTTTTTGTAGTTGTAATGCTTCCGCTAATTGTTCTTCTGTAATTAGCTTTACATCCACTAACATCTCTCCTAGACGCTTATATTTCATTTTATCCCTTCTTTACATTTATGGTTCATTTAACGGACGAATACTGATCTCTTGTTCTTCATACACTTCTCCGTCATAATAAATTCGAAGTGTATAAGTAAATACATGATTTTCATAAGTCAAATCTTCTATTTGAGGTGAAAGACCATTTGTAATCGCTTTATCCGATACAAGTGGCCTTTCCTTGGAAGAGATTTCCGTCTTATAATAAATATTGTTATTTTTATTCACAAAGTACATTCGGTATCCTTTTTTTGCATGATAAAAACTCCAATATTGCTCTTGGTTACTTTCCTTTTGTTCTATGTGCTCGGCTTGTCGTAATTCATCATTAATAGCCGTTACAAAAGTGGATACTAGCACTTGGGCTTCTGCTTTCAATGTAATTTTTTCATAGGCACTTTTTACAACCGTAACTCCTCCCCCAATAACAGTCATGATAAGGGAGAGAATGAAAAGCGCTAGTAACATTTCTACTACTGTGAACCCTTGTTCTGATTTTAACCTTTTCATTGTCTTCTTTTTATTTTTCTGCATAAACAGCCAACTTTCCATCTTTCGTTTTATAAACGGAAACTTCTATTTCCACCTGCATCTGATCAGAGTCTTTGATTGTAATCGTTCCTACTTCTGGTTCCATCTCCTGTTTTTCAATCTGATTGAAATTATCATAGCTCGTTTGAACGACACGGTTTCCTTTATCAATTAAATGATGAGAAACTTGAATCATAAAAAAAAGAGTCATAAGAGCCATTCCTGATAATAAGGAAGCAACAAGCACTTCCACTAATGTTTCGCCTTTTGTCTCTTTTAATGTTTCTTGAATCTTTTTCATGTTATCTCACCTTCTGTCCATAAAATTGTCTTTGTTATGCGGATTGCATCAATTTCTTCTTTTGAAGAATCTTCATATAAGACTGTTTCTGTATGTTCAGAATATACAGCAGGAATGGTTATTATACATTTTGTACTTCCTTGCTTCACTATAATCGAAATGTTATATTGGGAGTCCATAGAAAAATAAGCCGTAACTTCTTCTATTACTTGCTCTGAAGAATGAATTGTAAAAATATCAGAATATTCCGCTTGTGATGTCATGACCTGCTCTACCGCTTTTATTAGAAATTCCTTCATTTTATTTTGAGGAAGTGCGTAATATTCATTTTCTAAAGGCATTCCATCTTTTGAAAGAATTTCGTATTTGGAGTATTTTTCTCCTTCTAGCTCTGCTTTTAATAATTTACTAGCAGACGATACAGAATAATAAGACTGTCTCACTTCTTTTAAATTTGCAAAACGTCCAGAAGCGACAGAAGCAGAAGTTAAAACAATAGATCCAACGATGGCACATAATAAAAGAAAAAATAAGGCAATTAACAAGGACGCACCTGATGTGGATGCACACTTTTGTTTGATCATATTTCCCACCTTATTTCTTTCATTTACTTTTTACCTTATTTCATTTATTTTTTACTCTTATATTAAACGAATCTCATCCCTCTTTTCAAGTTC